>DASYOM010000020.1:0-20476 GCA_036007765.1 Chitinophagaceae bacterium
TCAGATTTTTGATACTAACTTAGTTCTTTCACAACCTGACCATTTGTTCCAATACCGAGTTTCGAGTTGTGATTTGCTTTCAGATTTTTGATACTAACTTAGTTCTTTCACAACACAAGGCTCACATGTGACTCTCACAACCATGTTGTGATTTGCTTTCAGATTTTTGATACTAACTTAGTTCTTTCACAACAGAATTAACAAAGCTTGCAGGCGACCCCAAGTTGTGATTTGCTTTCAGATTTTTGATACTAACTTAGTTCTTTCACAACTTAAATGTCTGTACATCTAACTGAGAATAAGTTGTGATTTGCTTTCAGATTTTTGATACTAACTTAGTTCTTTCACAACCGTGCCCAGGAACAGGAAAAGCAATTAACAGTTGTGATTTGCTTTCAGATTTTTGATACTAACTTAGTTCTTTCACAACATTGAACGGACCTATAAGCCTACTGCAACAGTTGTGATTTGCTTTCAGATTTTTGATACTAACTTAGTTCTTTCACAACTGATTTAGTAAAGTATTGTACTGAATCCGAGTTGTGATTTGCTTTCAGATTTTTGATACTAACTTAGTTCTTTCACAACTTGCTCTATGTGAGGTTAACCCACCCACCTTGTTGTGATTTGCTTTCAGATTTTTGATACTAACTTAGTTCTTTCACAACTTTTTAAGCAGCCCTACAATCTCTGTTTCTGTTGTGATTTGCTTTCAGATTTTTGATACTAACTTAGTTCTTTCACAACTTGTAGCAAGTTTAGCGTCTAAGGATTCTTGTTGTGATTTGCTTTCAGATTTTTGATACTAACTTAGTTCTTTCACAACACATGGCTGTATCACTTGCGTTTCTACTTTTGTTGTGATTTGCTTTCAGATTTTTGATACTAACTTAGTTCTTTCACAACAGGAGTGGCTAATACCCAGTCCTGTTGTGATTTTTAGCGCATTTTGAGTTTAAAAAAAAATTGAACTTTTTTAAAGTTCTAAGAATGAATTTTCCTGATTTTTTAAATCCTGAATTATTAATTAAAAAAGTTCAAGTTGCTGCGTGGTATCAGGAGCTTCAACCTGATCTTTCCCCCTGAATATTTCCATCATACCAAATTGTTTATCTGTTACGCACATTATACCAATGTGACCTTTGGCTGGTAAGATAATTTTTACTCTTTTAATGTGCACTTCACTATTTTCCCTGCTACTGCAATGCCTTATATACATGCTAAACTGGAACATCTGGAAGCCATCATCCATAATTTTCTTTCTAAATTTTGTATAATTTTTCCTGTCAACTTTCGTCTCAGTGGGCAGATCAAAAAATACTAATACCCACATGATGCGATATGCGTTTAAGCGGTCAAACATAAGCCCCTCCCGGCCTCCCCGAGGGGGAGGAGTTAAGTTTATAAAAATTGAGGATATAAAATTTTTTTAGTGGTGCCTTCAAAACATTTTGCAAGGGAAGATGTGGTTCTTTGCACTGCATTCATCAGTGGGCTTTTCTGCCAGTCAATCATTACATCCATTCCCGGTATTTCAAGCAATTGTTTTTTCATGGATGATGTCATCTCTAAAAAATTTCCATTCATGGTAATTATTTTACAAACAATTAAATCAACATAAGGCCTGTATGGTTCCATTATATCATCTGCAAGGCAATAAGCATTGTATTGATTTCTATGATGAATTCCTAAAGTTGGCAGTAGGCCGCTGCAAACCAAACTTCTTGCAACAACAGCCCGTAAAATTGCATAGCCGTAATTCAATAAATTATTTGGTGGCGGCCCATATCTTTCTCTCCTGAATTGTAAAAATTCAGGAAAGATATTTTTCCAGTAATACACGGCTGCTCTTGCTTCGCAATTATCACTGTCGCCACTTTTTACATTCAGTGATAAGTTTTGCATGTATTTAATTTCGATCTTTTCCTGTTTTAAAAGATTTGCCTGATTATTAATTTTTGCTGCGATAGTTTGTTGCCACAATTGTTTTTTAAGCGGGAGAGAAGCTTCTATCTGCGCTTTAAATTTTTGGCTTTGTAATGTGTGGCCGTCAAGGCTTAAGTGCATTCCAATAGGGTGATGTGTATTATCGCAGGTAATTATGGCCGTATTGTTTGCAAGCAACTTTGCGAGCACAGCCTGTGTTATAGTTATTTGCTGATGATCTAAAATTAAAATACCAATGTCTTCAATGGGTGCAGTTTTTGTTTCTCCTGTTTCCTGTAATTCTATAACCAACTGCTCATCTTTTGTTTTAAGATAAGCGGGGTTGCCGAAGTATAGGGTGCGTTTAATCATGCAAGTTTAGTATCTCCCAATCGATCTGTTTTTAATTTGATACACACATCTTTGAGAGATTGCTTGTCTAATGAAGACTCCAATTTATTTAATTGGGAAAATTCAACCTTGTCAATTATTGACTTTGCAACAGAATATGGAATTGCATAAAGCCTGTTGTTGGTGAAACTGACAATTTTATAAATCCTCTTCACCTGATCTTTATTCAATCCTCCAAAATTTATACTATTCATATTTTCTCTCTCTTCATCAGTAGGAACATATACTAAATCATTGGGTGATAGATGATACATTAATTGATGACCTTGTTCATTTGTTTCGGGAACGGAAATCAAACCCTGCTTTTGCCTTTCAATAGCAAGGTTTAAAGGAATGGTTTCATAATTCCTTTTACCTTTTTCATCCCGGTAAATTGCAAAGAAAAGATTAGTGCCTTTGGCAGCTTCTACATATTTATCTTTTTTATTTCCGGTATGTCCTACGCTAAATTTATTGCCTTTCGGTTCGTAAGTGCGCACTTTGTAAATAGGATGATGTGGTTTGCCTCCATTTAGTTCAACTATATTTTTATTCATATCATTCAATCCATCTGGTGAAAAAGCAAGCTCAGGATGTTCTATAATTTTACCATTCTTTTCTTCATTATATTTTTCAAGATGTGTTAGCATTATTTTTTGAATGCCACTATCGGTAATACTATCAATCATAGCAACATTAAATGTTTCATCTATTTTAACTCTTGATGCTACATTCTCTTTATCCCAATAATAAATTTCAACTTTCGAAATATCTTTATCCTGCCCCTTATTTCCATTGTCTTTGAAAAACTTTGTAAGCCCTTTCTTATCGTATTTTTCTTCAATTAATTTTTTTACTTGTTTTCTTAGTTCATTATCTGTTATCATTTCCCAGTTGTCCAGGG
Source organism: Chitinophagaceae bacterium (assembly GCA_036007765.1). Lineage (GTDB taxonomy): Bacteria > Bacteroidota > Bacteroidia > Chitinophagales > Chitinophagaceae > Ginsengibacter. The sequence goes on from DASYOM010000020.1 coordinate 3,221, forward strand.
CTGCTGACAGAGCTACTACTTTCTTAAATTTTAATTGAACTAAACCAGTGACGGTATCCTTATGCATCGGCTTTCTTATAGCCCAGCTTTCTCCTTTTGTTTGCCTGATTAACTCCTTTACATTGTTGCCATTTTCATCTTTCTTCCAAGCTTGGTATTGATTAATTGTTTTATTAATTACCCGAAGATTTTGTTTGAAGCTTACAATAATGGTGTACAGTGTTTCTTTGGCTTCTTGTGTAAATGTTTCCCATGGCTTTTGGAAAATCCATTTATAATTTCCCTTATTGTCGGTCGGCGTTTTTTTACAAAGAATGCTTCTCAGATCGTAGCGCTTTTTATCTTTCTCTTCCTTTGACTTTTTACCTAAAGCACTTTCATTATTCAGGTAGTTGATATGGCTTCGTGTAGCAACGGCAATAACAATAGCATCTAAAGCATGGTGCCTGTGGTCAATGCGTTTTCTGCTAAATCCTTTCTGCAATTCTAAAGGCATCGCAGTTTGAAATATTTGCTTGCCTTCCTTATTAGTCCATTCACCAAAGTTGGTGGTGTTGGTTATTTGGTTTAAACGTTCAAAGCGTGGAGTAATAATTTCATTCCAAATATCATTTAAGCCCCAATGTTGTTTCAGCTCACTTGTTATTGCTCCATTGCTTGCAATCACATTTTTTGAAATAGCTTCCTGTTCGCCTTCTTCACGTACAATATTACTTAACAGGCTTTTCACAACTTTGCTGATGTACCTGCTATCATTCAATTGTCTTTGTATAAATGCTTCGGGAATATCATCCATTAATAATTTTTTCATCTTACCACGGGTTTTGGTATAATGACTTTTCACGAAATCTTCATATTCCTCAATCGTTAGTAAGGTGACTTCGTTACCACCGCTTAATGCTAGTTTCTTTCCCCTGTTATTTTTAATGTATTCGTAGGCGGTACTATTTCCTTTATCAAAATTTACCTCCACTTCACATATCACTTTATTGCTCATGGAGTCGTCAAAATATCTTGATTGCGGTATGATATGTTCTATATCGTAAGCCCTGGTAAAGAGTTTATTAAGCGGGATGATTTTGCCTGTGTAGGGCGATTTATATTTTTGTTGTATCCATAGTTTGTACTTTAAAAGTTCTGCTGAAGTGGGCTGTGCTAATTTTGCAATTTTAGCAATGTCATCAGGAATGTTTCCTTCCTCAGTGCTTAAAACGCCTTCTTCATAAATCTTTAAAATTTCCAGTTGCATAGGAGAATAAGGGCGTACATTCTCTACATCATTGCCATTTAATAATTCAATTAGTAAAGCCTTTAGCCGAAGGTTTGTATTCTCATTTTCGGTTACCTGCTTTGTTATTTTTTCTCTATCCTTTTTAGGATTTTTCATTTCACGACCAAGCTCTATATGTATTTCATCAAAGAAATTTTCTTCGCCATTGCCATGGTGTTTCCAGATATCCCGAACTACTTGGAGGGTTTCGTTTATAACCTGCTCTACTATGGGATTCCGTAAGCTATGTTGTTGTAATAGTTCAATCTTATCAGCAGTTGCCCATTTAATAATGTCGCCATCTTCTGAATGACGGTCATAAATGATATAGGAAACCAGCCATTGAGGTAAGTTCTGAAAGTGGCTAATGTTTGTTAAATGAAAAGCTTTATCCCTCACACGGTCTCGTATCTTTTCATCATATTCTCCATTAATTATTTTCTCAATCCGCTCTTTTGTTTGGGGATGTATATTTTCTTCTCTCCAATATTTACCCAATCGCATTAATGGCAAAAACTTTTTTATTGCTTTGGCAGAATAGGAAGCGTATTCCTTTTCTAACCTTGGAAATTTTTTGAACTGGTCAATAAAATCATCTGACAATCCATTTTTACCGGCAAAGGTTGTCAATGCTTTTTGAATGTCATTTTTGTCTTCAACCGAATACAGGATATGCCATAATGCTTCTTCTTTTTCTTTTGTTAGAAAATCATTGGGAACATTTTCTACTTTACCTAAGCGTGTTAAGATTTGAGATCTCGTTTCATTTGCCGGATATAGTTTATCTTCTACATAATTCCATCGATAGTTGTCGGTATTCTTTTTTAAGTTGAATGCCGGATATTTAAGAAATGCTTTTTGATCAATTTCTTTTCTGTTATTCATCCAGTCAAATAAGTTGGTGCAATCTTCTTCGGTCTTCAATAACTGATCGGTGATGTTTACATCAACTTCAAGTTTTCCGTCAACTTCTTTTTCCTTCTGATAAATTTTTAAATTTTGATGAAACTGCCATAATCTGAATTCCTGAAACAATGGATGGGACTTAGCAATCCCCTTTAATGCCTGAATTTCTTTTTTGCCATCTTTAATAAAAGTGCGGGTTTCAAATTTGCAATTACTAATGAGTGATTTTTTACTTTTTAAAGGACGCTGATAAAAGATTATATCATTCAAAAACAAATGCCTGAAATCTTTTTGTCCAATACTATTTCTGTGAGCTTCGTTATTCTCGTAAAGCTCTTCCAAACATTCATGATATAGTTTTTGATCTTTGAGTTCCTCATGAAATTCCTGCTGTGTTTTTATGATAGCATCTAACTCTGCTTTATAAAATTTACGTTCTATAACACGAACTAATTTTCCTTTAATTTTTTGATGAGGATTTTGAAGAAGAGTGTCATAGATATATTGACCAACTGTCTTATGGCTTTTGCCAATTTTTTCTTCTGTGCTTTTTTTAATTGCAACCCAATCTTTTTCTGAATCAACAGCTTTGAAACTGCGTTTCTCTTTACCTTCTTTATCTGTTTTTATGGTCTTATCATCATTGAGGTCGGCAGTTACTATAAATTCCTGAACCTTATCTTTCCAATCAAACAAAGGTATTTTACTTGATCTTCTGTAAACCCAACCATTTTCCAGGATTACATTATACCAAATATCACTTTTACCTTTTTGAGGTTCATCTGCTGTAACCTCTTTTACTTTTAATGTATGAAACTCAATCAATTTATTATCGTTTTCTTCTTCGTCCTCGCCACGCAATTGATAGTAACCTCTTTTTTGATTAAAGTTCAAAAGCAGCCAGGCTAATTCTTCTTTTTCAATTTTATGTTTCAGGGCTTTTTTCCGTAAATAATATATTGCCCAGTCGTAAGGAACCTTATTCCCACCTTCAACTAATTGAGGTTGATGCTCTGCAAAGTCTTGCAGCATTTCCTCGAAAGATTTTTTAAAAATGAATCCAAAGGTTTTTGTTTCATCATTAAAAGCGTAAGGAAGCTTGGGTTCCATTTCAGGAATAAATTGACCAACATACTTTTCGAAATCTATTTGCTGTGCATAATGTTCGGGCAAAAAGCCAAGTATATTCAAAACACGATGTAATCTTTCTCTGCGCAATAAATGCCTTTCTCTCAATCTTCTAATTCCGCGAAACCCAGTTCTTTCTGCTGTTTGAGAAATAGAAACACCACTATCAAATTTGCCCAAAATATCCTGGCTCATTGGAAGAATGCGACTGCCGGCTGCTATTATGTTTCCCGTTTTTTCTGTTTCGTTTTGTTGTATTAATGCCCAGCCGATTGAATTTGTTCCTAAGTCAAGACCTAAAATCGTTTTCATGCAGTTATTACTTTTGGTTAATTAAATTAAATCAATTTTCTTTGAATTCTGAAAGCAAATCACAATAAGGATTATTCCGTTGTGTAAACATTTAAAGCGGCGCAAGTCGCTTTTTTATTAGGTTTTTATTAAGCAAAGCGCCGTGCTAATCTATTGAAAATTTATTTATTTGAGATTTGTATCTCCATCCGGCAAAAGGAAAGCGTAATTAAACGTTTTGATTGCAGAGCTAATCCTTAATTTTCGTGAATTACTTTCAGGCATTCCCTTTAATTCTCCACCAAACATTTTTCTTCTTTTAAGTTTTGTGTAAAATATCAACTTTGTATTTTTACTTAAATATGCAAAACTGTACGAAATGGAAAATAACAATGAACCCAAGGCATTAACTGAAAGAGTTATAAAACAGCTGAATGATTTTTACAATGGTGATAATTGGGTAACTGATAATCTTGAAAAAAAAGTATTTTCTCTTACGCCTGCTATAGCATTGACAAAAGCGCAGGGGCATAGCCATTCAGTTGCGGAGCTGGTTAGCCATATAACTGCATGGAGGAATTTTGTTTTACAAAAACTAACCGGAAATAATAATTATGATATTGAAGACAACTCCACTGCTGACTGGCCTGAACCGGTTGACTGGAATGCTACCCGGAAAGAATTTGAAATATGCCATCAAAATCTTTTAGCAGCTATTAAAGATTTCCCTGTTGAGCAATGGCATGAAAAGGTTCCAGGAAGAAACTATTCATTTATATATCTTATCAACGGAATTGTTGGACATGATTATTATCATTACGGGCAAATAGGATCGGTGATTGCGGCTATTATAAATATGGAGCATTCTGATAAATATTAGCAGAAAGAAAGATTTGTAAATATCGGATATGCCTGTTAGTTAGTATATAAAGTCTTCATTCCAAAAAAACGGGCAAGGATAGTGGATGTATATTTTAGATAATAAAAAAAATAAAACGTGATTTCAAAAAAAACAAAGCCCGAAAATATTAACGAATATATTAAAGCGGCTCCCGGGGAAACTCGAGAGAAATTGAACGAAATACTTGAGTGTATTCGCTTGGCTGCACCTGGCGCGAAAGAGACCCTGAAGTGGGGGATGCCTGCTTTTTCTTATGATAGAATCCTGGTTACATTTGCAGTGTTTAAACATCATATCGGTTTCTATCCTACACCGTCAGCAGTAAAAACTTTTGAGAAGAGTCTTTCGAAATATATAACAGCCAAAGGTTCTATACAGTTTCCTTTGGAGGAACCGCTACCTCTATCATTAATTCGTAAGATCACTTCATTCCGTGTTAATGAAAGTATTGAAAAAGATAGCAAATGGAAACCGGGAGCAGAAACGGTCAAAAAATGAAACCACTTTCTATGGCAACCCTTAATTACTCTCCGGGTTTAAAACTGCTTTTATATAATTATCCATATTAAAATACTTTTTTGCTGTTTGCTGCATATCCTGAATGGTCAATGCAGCCACTTTTTTGGAATAAGTATAAATCCAGTTGGGATCATCACGTTCAATCCATGTCCTTGTCAAAACATCAAGCCAGTGATCATTTTGCGTAAGCTGATCATCATTCTGCTTCTTTAATGTTTCTTTTACTTTATCAAGATCTTTTTGCTCAACACCATTATCTTTTGCATTTTTAATGATCCCGAATAATGCGGCAGTAAGCTTATCTACATTTTCAGGCCCGCAGGGGAAAGTAGCATTTATCGTATAGTGATTGTAGGGCCTCTTAATTATAGTTCCATTCATTCCTCCCCCGTAGATCCCACTCATTTCTTCCCTTAGCTTTTCAATGATCTTAATATTAAGTACAGCCATTAATATATTTAATTTTAAGTTTTCATCCGGGCTGTAATTTGCTTCACCTGTAAAGATTATTCTTACCCTGCTTTGTTTGGCAGCGCCTTTATTTACAACGGCCTCAACTTTACCTTTCACCGGCCTCAATCCTTCATCAGTAAATTTGTTTTCTTTTTCTTTCGAAGGGAGGCTCCCAAGATACATTTCAAGCAATGGTTTCATTTTAGCGACATCAATGTTTCCTACAAATGTGAAATGCCATCCGTATGCGTTACTATATATTTCTTTATAAATATCAAAGCTCCTGTCTAAAGAAATTTTATCAAAGTCCGAAGCATCGGGCACGACCGGTGCCCATGGATTGTTATTGTATTCCAGCCTGGCAACTGTGTCAGCAAAATAACTGTTGGGATTTGATTTAAGATTTTTCAAAAATCCTTTTTGTGTATTTATATATGATGCGAATAACTGCGCATCTTTTCTTGGCGCTGTAAAATAAAGATGCACCAATTGCAAAAAAGTTTCAAAATCTTTTACACTGCTTGAGCCTTGTACACCTTCATCATATGGATTGATATAAGGCTGAACGCCTACTGTTTTTCCTGCTAAAAATTTATTAAGCTCTATTGCTGACATATCTTTTACACCCATAGTCTGTACTATATTCGGAGCATTTTCAGCATTTTGTTTATCAGCTAATCCATAATTAACCGAGCCGCCCCATCTCCATGAGTCCATTTGAATATCATCATTTTTAAATTCAGTAGGTTTAAGGGTAACAGTAATTCCATTACTCAATGTAAGATCCGTTGTTCCAAGAGCAGCATCCGTTTTTTCACCGGTTGTTTTACCGGGTTCAGGAAGCTTATCTATAAGTGAACTCGCCATAGCTTTTTCTGTATAAGGTTTCACAGGAAGATCCTGAGCCGTTAAAACAAAATTTACAAGTTCATTATTGGATGGCAGTTGTGCTGCGTTCTTTTCAGGTGAAAGAAACAATGCAAATTTGCCTTGCTTTGAATCCATTTTTTTTGCTACAGCATTTACCTCTTCCAACTTGATGGCTGGCAGCACCTGTTTTATAAAATCATATCGGCTTGCAATTCCAACGATTGGTGTAGCCGTCAAAAAGTTATTTATATATTCCTGCACGAGGCTGCCGGACTCTGTTTTATTTCTATCGTCATATTCAGTTCGTATTTGATTAAGTAAACTGCTTTTAGCCCTTTCTAATTCGCTTGATAAAAAGCCAAATTTTCTAACACTTCCCGTTGTGATTAATAAAGAATCTATTGCGTCTTTTACGGGCTTATCTCCAGTAACAGCAAATGATACAAATGCCCTGTATCCTCTTATGAAATTGCTGAAAGAAGTATTGCCAAACAAAAAAGGAGGGTCAGCAATCTGGCTTAATTCAGTCAATCTTTCATTGATAAGTGTATTAAACAAACCTTCTACAATACTTTGCCTGTAATCGCTCCATGTGCTTTCAGGTTTCGCTTTTTCAACATAATTAAATAGCTGCAGCAAATTAATTGTTTGTTCTTTGTCGGTGAGCACCATGCCTGTGTTTTGTTTTCTTTCCGCAATGGAAATTATTGCGGGCCTTGGAATTTCTTTTGACGGATTTTTAAACTGGCTAAAATGTTTAATGATCTCTTTTTCTGCATAGGCAGGATTAATATCTCCTACTACCACAACAGCCATCAAATCTGGCCTGTACCATGTTTTATAAAACCTGGTAAGCGATGCAGCTTTAAAATTTTGTAAGATGCTGTCTTTGCCAATCGGTAATCTTGCGGCATACATAGAGCCGTTAAATAATTCGGGAAAGTATTTGTTGCGCATGCGTTCATTGGCTCCTTTTCCTAATCTTGATTCTTCGAGCACCACACCGCGTTCTTTATTTATTTCTGAAGTATCAAGCGATGCATTACCTGCCCAGTCTTCCAAAATAGTAAAACCCTTATCTACTTTTACAGGATCATCAGAAGGAATAGGAAGTATGTACACTGTTTCATCAAAACCTGTATAAGCATTAAGGTCTGCACCAAACTGCACGCCGATAGATTGCAGATAATTTACCAGTTCATTTTTTTTAAAATGCTTTGATCCGTTAAAGTTCATATGCTCCATCATATGCGCAAGCCCTTGCTGGTCGGTCTTTTCCAATACGGAACCTGCATTAACCACAAGGCGAAGCTGAACTTTTTTTTCAGGTTTGACATTCTTCCTGATATAATAAGTTAAGCCATTTGAAAGTTTTCCAACTTTTACATTTGGGTCAACCGGAAGTTTTTTATTAAGGTCAATTTGCGAAAAACAAGTCTGGCTAACAAATAAAACTGAAGAAATTATAAATAAGCGAAAAAGAGCAATTACATTTTTCATACTTTAATTTTAAAATTGAATTGTATTATAAATATAAGTTATTGGGGAATGGATTAATGAGGATTTTGTTTTTCAGGATTATTCTATTGATCCCCTTTTTATCCGGGGAATAAAATAGTTTCCTGGTGAAATTATTCTGCAATTACCAATTGACCATTTTTTGCTCCGAAGGAGTTCCTATGGAACAAAGCAAGGATAGAAGAAATGTGAGTTAAAATTATTTCAAATACTCATTTACTTTTTTCTGGATTGATTTTTTTACTGAAATCCAAGTTTGCCCTTTTAAACTAACGGGCTCTTCACTTTCTTCTGCATCTGTATAATACGTAAGTGCATAAGGAATTGAAATCAGTAATTGCTGGCTAAAATATTTTTGCGTATAGGCAGCAATACATTCCGTTACAGTAAAGTGTTTGAATAATTCATCCAAATCCCAGAAATCCTTTTTTACGCCCCGTTTTAAAATGGCAGCCACTTTCATTGCCATTATTTCCTTTGGGCTCAGCATTCTAATGCCATCAATTAATAAAGGTTCATCAATAAGCGGATGATGATGATGTTTAATAAAGTCAACTTTTAAATTGTCAATCATACAAAAAAGACCGATGGGATTGGAAGCATTGCGATAATTAAACTCTTTTATATTTTTTCCAAGCGTAGATATAATATCTTCATTTGCAAAAGAAGTTGTTGAAAATAAATCAAGGTCAACCGATAACCTGTGGCCATAGTATAAAGCAAGTGCAGTGCCGCCAACCAAATAAAAATTATGCAGCTCCGGTAGCTGCATTAACTTTTTTAATACGAGAAGTGATTCGGGTTTGATTGTGCTATAATGTAACATCTGTAGTCCTTTGGTTCGTTATCAAATAAAGCACATGCCAGGTAAATATTATGAAGTGATAACCACTTAGCTTTTGTAAGAACGTCTCTCGTTTTTTCATCTCCATAATACCGCCTGCACTGGCGTATATCTTCCACATCGCCCCGTTCAAATACCCGTTCAATGATGAATGAAGCCCTATCATCATAATCTATTTTTTCAAAATCAACATCCCAAAAAATGCGTTTATCAAACACTGGTTTATTTTTTTCCCTTTCCATAAGTATAAAGCTACAAAGGATTTCGCTGAAATGATTTCTGGTAAACATGCTTTCTTTTCCTTAATAATCCCTAGCGCAGGAGGAAAAATACAATAGGACTCGTTGGAAAAATTGAATAAATTTTATAGTTTGATTAAGGCGGATATTTATATTCCAGGAATTAATATTTTGTGCTTCCCTTCTGCATATTTTTAAAGCAACCAAACTTCCTGTTACCTTGTTTCATTTCGATACTATAATTAAACCCTTATAAAAAAACGTACATGAACTGTATCAAAACCGTACAGTAATCCATCCTCAGTATAAGCTTTTCCACTGATAATCATATTGATAGAATAACGGTACTGGCATTGCATAGTTTGTCCGTATCCATTGCTTTGTCAATAATATTCAAACCAATAATATTTGTCTATGATAAAAAATTATTTCAAAACCGCATGGCGAAACATTTGGAAAAGTAAAGGATACTCGGCAATAAATATTATTGGTCTAGCAATTGGCATGGCCGTAGCATTGTTAATCAGCTTGTGGATTTATGACGAATTATCTTTTGATAAATATCATGAAAACTACGATCGCATTGCTCAAATAGGGCAAAGAGGAACTTTAAACGGAGAAACAAATACCTGGCCCTATCTTCCCCTTCCATTAGCAGATGAACTTAGAAATAGTTATGGCAGTAATTTTAAGTATGTTACAAAATCATCTTTTACTGAAAGTCATGTTTTGAAATATGACAATAAGAAAATCATAGATCGTGGTAATTATATGGAGCCTCAAGGGCCTCAGATGTTTACTTTGAAAATGAGGGAAGGAAATTTACAGGGCTTAAAAGACCCCAATTCTATTTTACTTTCTTCATCTGCTGCAAAAGTTTTTTTTGGAAATTCAGATCCTGTAAATAAGCTTATGAAGATTGACAATGAACACACAGTTAAAGTAACAGGTGTTTATGATGATCTTCCTTACAATTCTACTTTTGCCGGAGTGAATTTTCTGTTGCCGTGGCAACTATTTGTTGCGTCTAATCCGTGGATAAAGGATGAAAAAAATAACTGGAATGGCAATTATTTTCAGGTATATGTACAGTTGGTAGATAACACCAATTTCAATATGGTGTCATCAGGAATTAAAAACCTCCTTGATAATAAAGTTGACAAGCAAAAATCAAAATCTGAACAGGAACTTGTATTGGTTCCGATGAGTAAATGGCATTTGTACCAAACATTTAAGAATGGTGTAATTGCAGGAGGGCGAATGGAAAATGTGTGGTTGTTTGGAATTATTGGACTTTTTGTATTGCTTTTAGCCTGTATTAATTTCATGAACCTGAGCACTGCACGTTCTGAAAAAAGAGCAAAAGAAATTGGCATCCGCAAAGTTGTAGGTTCTGTTCGGCTGCAACTGATCAAACAGTTTTTTGTTGAATCATTTTTGGTTACTATAATTGCTTTTGTGGTTTCACTTCTTTTGGTACAATTGGTTTTACCATTCTTCAATAGCCTGGCAGATAAAAAAATGGCCATCTTATGGACAAGCCCTTTATTTTTGTTTGCATCAATTCTTTTTTGTGTTCTTACAGGATTGATCGCAGGAAGTTATCCTGCATTTTATTTATCTTCTTTTCAACCGATAAAAGTTTTAAAAGGAACTATCAGAATTGGGCGGTATGCTTCTATACCCCGAAAAATTTAGGTTGTGCTGCAATTTACTGTGTCAATAATTATGATTGTGGGAACCATAGTTGTTTTTCTCCAAATCCGGTTTGCAAAAAATCGTCCTGTTGGGTATAATCGTGATGGGCTGGTAATGATTCAACCAAACAGTAATGATATTCACCAGCATTTTGATGCTGTAAAAGATGAGTTAATTAAAACAGGCATGGTTGCAGAAGTTGCAGAATCAGAGATGCCTGCAACTAAAGTGTTAGGAACAGCTGGTAATTTCAGTTGGAAAGATAAAGACCCTGCTTTAGCGGTTAATTTCCCTGTTCCGGGTGTTTCATATAATTATGGCCAAACAGTTGGCTGGCAATTTAAAGAAGGCCGTGATTTCTCAAAAGATTTTGCGACAGATTCGGCTGCACTTGTTTTAAATGAATCCGCAGTAAATTTCATGGGTTTAAAGAAGCCGGTTGACGAAACCATTATGTGGGATGGGAAACCATTCCGGGTAATTGGGGTGATAAAAGATATGATAATGGAATCCCCCTATGCAAAGGCAAGGCCTTCAATATTCTTTCTGGATGCAAACTATGGCGACATCGTAAATATCAGGATAAGCCCAACCGTTAGCATACATACAGCATTAGCCTCGATAGAAGCAATCTTCAAAAAATACAACCCCGATGAGCCCTTCGATTATAAATTCGCAAGCGAAGAATACGCTAAAAAGTTTGCAGATGAAGAACGTATTGGAAGACTGGTAAGTTTCTTTGCCACATTAGCCATCTTCATTAGTTGCCTCGGCATTTTTGGACTAGCATCATTTGTTGCAGAACAAAGAACCAAAGAAATTGGCGTTAGAAAAGTACTCGGTGCATCAATATTTAATGTATGGGTTTTATTATCTAAAGATTTTATTCTCTTAGTTTTTATTTCTTTCATTATTGCCACACCCCTGGCATATTACTTTATGCATAACTGGCTTCAGAATTATGAATACAGAATCCGTATTAGCTGGTGGATATTTGTGGTTACATGTGGAGGTGCATTGCTGGTTACATTATTTACAGTCTGCTTCCAGGCGATAAAAGCAGCCATTGCAAATCCAGTGAAGAGTTTAAGAACGGAGTGAGGCCTTCCCAAACTTCTCAGAGGTGGGGCTTACGAGGCTTATAGCAGATAGGGAGGAATGAAGAAAAAACTAAAAGAAATCATTTAATCTCCAAAGGGACTCCTTGGATAAAAAAATCATAGTCAAACAATGATTAAAAGTTATATTAAAATTGCTGCCAGGTCTTTTTCGAAAAATAGGCTCGTCTCGTTTATAAATATATTCGGGTTGGGATTGAGCATGTCTGTTGGCATGATGGTTATGATAAGAATGCAGGACCAGTTTAGCTATGATAATTTTCATCCACATCCCGGCCGCACGTATCGCATCACCAGCGAATATGCTAAAAAGAATGGAGAGCAATGGAAACTGGCAAGTACGCCTTTGCCCATAAATGAGGCGCTGGCAAAAGAAAAAGACAATGTAGAAAGTGCAGTAAATATTTATCCGGCTTTTAATGGAAAGGCTAAAGTCGCAGGTAAGGAAATTTATTTAAACTGTGCTTTTACGGAACCTTCTTTTTTTGATGTTTTCGGGTTTTCGTTATTATCAGGAGACCCTGGCACAGCTTTGCAGTTGCCAAACTCAATTGTGATTAATAGATCTACTGCTGAAAAGTTTTTTGGGAAAGAAAATCCTTTAGGAAAGGTGATCAACATGGGAAATGTTGGCGACTTTATTATAAAAGGCGTGTTGAATGATATACCCGGAAAATCGCACATCAACTATGACGCGTATGCTTCTTATAGCAGTGTAGCACAATTAGAGAAGGATAAATTATTGCCTGGTAAATCTTCCGACTGGTATGCATTCAACACAGCTTACACCTATGTGCTTTTGAAAAAAAATGTTCATACATCAGCATTGATGCAGCAGTTAAATTTCATTGCGAATGATTTAAATAAAAATAATAAAGAAGGAACCTGTGCATTTAATCTGCAGCGAATTGATAGGATAACTCCAGGCAGCGATTATTTAAATAATGATATTGGAAGAGGCACTTCATGGGGTAAAATATATTTTGAGATAGGAATGTCTTTACTCATTTTACTGGCGGCCTGTTTCAATTATACGAATCTTACCATTGCCAGGGCGTTAACAAGAGCGAAGGAAGTAGGCATACGGAAAATAGTTGGTGCGAAACGTTTCCAGGTATTTACTCAGTATGTAATAGAATCTGTTTTACTTGTTTTACTGGCACTCAGTTTCGCGTGGTTGATATTATCGTTCGTGATCCATTATGCGCCGTTCAATGATGATTATGAATTTATACCTTCTTCTTTCCAATATAATATTCCTCTTGTTTTCTGGTCAATTGGCTTTGCCCTATTCACAGGTATACTTGCCGGCGTTGCGCCTGCATGGATATTATCTTCATTCAAACCTTTGCGGGTGTTGAAAAATTTATCTACTGCAAGAATACTTGGCAAAGTAAGTCTCCAGAAAGTGTTCATCGTATTTCAATACAGCCTATCATTAACTATAATTATTTTCCTTTTTGCTTTTTACAGGCAGTTTGCATTTATGGCTAAAGCAGATCCGGGCTTCAAAAAAGACAATGTGATGGTGCTGCCGTTAAATGGCCTCGACGCAAAAATTGCCACACAAAAAATTGGAAGTGTAAGTGGGGTTACATCTGTAGCGGCTATGTCTTCCGACCTGGGTAAACGTTTCCAGGGTATGAATGCTCCTGTTTGGATAAGCGATAAAAAAAATGCTTTGCCACTCAATTATTATTATACAGAGGAATCTTTTATTCCTTCTATGAAAATTGTTTTTGTTGCAGGAAAAAATTTCACCGTTTCAACAAAAGATGATGAAGATATCATTCTAAATGAAAAGGCGGTTCGTGCATTAGGCATCAGCAAAGTCGAAAATGCTTTAGGAGAAAAAGTATGGGTCAGCGATTCGTTAAGATTAGAAATTATAGGCGTGCTAAAAGATTTTGCCTATGAAGGTGTAGGCAGGCCAGTTGCTCCCCTGGCTTTCAGAAATAAAAAAAATGCATACAATTATTTGTATGTGGTAGCAGGTAACACAGATAAAAAGAAACTTGAAGGCCATATTAAACAGGCATGGAATACCTTGGCGCCTTTACAGCCTTACAGTTTTTCCTGGCTTGGTGAAGTGATTGATGAAGGCAATTCACAGACAGCCACCGTGTCGTTACTCGGCTACCTTGCTTTCATCGCTATGGCTATAGCTTCATTGGGTTTATTAGGCCTTGTGATTTACACAATAGAAGTTAAGCGTAAAGAAATCAGCATAAGAAAAATAATCGGCGCAAATGAAAAACAACTTGTAAAAATGTTATCGCAGCGGTTTATTAAACTTATAATTATTGCAGGGCTAATTGCAATGCCCCTGAGTTATACAGCAGGATTTTTATTTTTGCAAAATTTTGCATACAGAATACATTTTGGATTATGGAATGTGCTGCTTTGTTTTTTCTTTTTATTAAGTATTGGGCTTTTTACAATTATATCACAAACATATAAAGCGGCGACAAGCAATCCTGTAAAGAGCTTGAGGACGGAGTGAAAAAAATTGATAATTAATTAAAAATTCTGAATGCATCTTATCTAAGAAAAAGTTATTAAAACATAAGAGCCCATGTTCAAAAATTATTTCAAAACCGCACTTAGAAATTTCTGGCACAACAAAGTTTTTTCGCTTATAAATGTGCTGGGATTATCCATTGGGATCAGTGCATCATTGGTAATTTATTTGCTGGTGAATTATCATTCCACTTTCGATAAGTTTGAAAAAGATGGTGATCGCATTTATAGAGTTGTTTCCTGGTTTTCTTTTTCCGGGGAAGTATATCGTAATTCAGGAATTACAATGCCTATGGGGCCTGCTGTAAAAAAAGAATTGACCGGTTTTGATGCTGTGGTTCCTTTTCGCACCGCAGATGAAATAAAAGTGAGTATTCCCGCGCAAGGGAAAGAGCCTGTAATTTTTAAGCACGAAAAGCATTTTGTTTTTGCAGATGAAAATTATTTGAACCTCATCGGCTACCAATGGATTGTAGGATCGCCTAAAACATCTTTGCAGAAACCTTATCAAATAGTTTTATCTCAAAAGGTTGCGGATTTATATTTTCCAAAATTATCTGCGGGGCAAATTATAGGTAAACAAATAGATATTAACGATACCGTTCATGTTACTATCACCGGCATAGTAAAAGATATAAAACAAAATACCGATTTTACTTTTACAACTTTTATTTCCAAAGCCACCCTTGAAACTGCGAGCTTGAAACCCGATGAATCGGAAGATTGGAATAGTACAAATTCAGCCTCACAATTGCTTGTAAAATTATCGGCAGGTACACCTGTTTCCAAAATTGAAAAAGGCATGTACAGCGTTTATGATAAATACCGCCATAAAGATCCGGACGATAAAGGCAAGGCGAAATTTATTTTGCAGCCTTTGAATGATATACATTTCAATTCAGAATATGGAGGCTATGATTTACCACTTGCCGATAAGCCTACCTTATATGGATTGCTTGCTGTCGCAATCTTTTTATTATTACTAGGTTGTATAAATTTTATCAACCTCACTACCGCTCATGCTTCACAGAGAGCCAAAGAAATCGGCATCCGCAAAACATTGGGCAGCTCAAAGAAGCAATTGATATTTCAGTTTTTAAGTGAAACATTTTTACTTACGTTTATAGCTACCGTTATATCAATATTTTTAACGCCTTTGATTTTAAAAGCATTTGCTGGTTTTATTCCTGAAGGGTTACATTTTAGTTTAATTACACACCCGGACATAATAGTTTTCCTATTGATATTAATAATTGTAGTTACAGTACTGTCCGGCTTTTATCCTGCAATGATACTCTCCGGTTATAAGCCTGTATTGGTTTTAAAAAACCAGGCTTTTACAAACACTGGCAAAACACGCAATGCCTGGTTGAGGAAATCACTAACGATTTCACAGTTTGTAATTGCACAGGTTTTTATTATGGCTACTATCCTGGTAGGCAAGCAAATAACTTATTCATTAAATAAAGACATGGGGTTTAAAAAAGATGCGATCGTATACCTGAACATGAATTATTATGATACCGTACAAAGCCATAAATATGTACTTATGGATAAGCTTAAGTCTATACCGGGTATCGCGATGATGAGTTTAAGCAACAATCCACCATCATCTAATAGCACATGGAGTAATATCATTAAATATAAAGATGGTAAGAAAGAAACCGAAATAGATGTACAGATAAAAACTGTAGATACTAATTATATAAAATTATATCACATAAAATTGCTGGCTGGTGCTAATGTTACGCAAAGCGATACAACCAATCAGTTTCTTATAAATGAAACGTATGCCCATATTCTTGGCTTTCAAAAACTGCAGAATGCAATTGGCAAATATCTTTTCTGGAATAACAACATACCTGTAATAATTACAGGAGTCGTGGCAGATTTTAACCAGCACTCTTTGCATGACCCGGTAAAGCCATTGGTGATTGGTAACGGTAGCGCACGTTCGAGAACTATCAACATTGCATTAATGCCGCAAAATGCTGAAGGTACTTTATGGAAGTCTACGATTGCTTCCGTTGGAACGGCATGGAAGCAACTATTTCCCGATGATGATTTTGAGTATAAATTTTTTGACGAGGATATTGCAAAATATTATGATGATGAGCAACATATTTCCAGCCTTCTTATGTGGGCGACTTGCCTTGCAGTTTTTATCAGTTGTCTTGGCTTGCTCGGGTTTGTTATTTATACAACTAACCATCGCACGAAAGAAATAGGAGTGAGGAAGGTGTTGGGGGCAACCGTATCACAAATTGTACAAATAATATCAAAAGAATTTTTATTACTTATTGTAATTGCTTTTATTGTTGCTGCACCGCTTGCATGGTTTGGTATGAATAAATGGCTCGAGAATTTTGCTTACCGTACAGAAATAAGCTGGTGGATCTTTGTACTTGGAATTTCAATAATGATTGTTATCGCACTATTCACTTTGGGTTTTCAAACTATAAAAGCGGCAATGGCAAACCCGGTGAAGAGTTTGAGAAGTGAGTGAAGAACATCTGAACCATGATTAATTGGATTTACAGATTAACATGATTCTCCATTAGAAGTCCTTTGGACAGAACAAATCATAAAAATCATTTAACCTGCCTGCCGGTAGGCAAGTCAAAAAAATCAAAATTCAGACAATGCTTAAAAATTATTTCATAACCGCACTCAGAAATTTCTGGCGCAACAAAGTCTTTTCATCAATCAATGTTTTGGGATTGTCCATCGGCATCAGTGCTTCATTAGTAATCTTTTTAATTGTGTATTATGAATTTAGTTTTGATAAGTTTGAAAAAGACAGAGACAGGATTTATCATGTTGTAATGGACTTAAAATTTAATGGTACTGATGGCCATACCCCTGCTGTGCCTGCTCCTTTAAGCGCTGCTATTCAAAATGAAATGACAGGCATTGATAATACAGTCCCTGTAATGCAGTTCCAGGGAGATGCAAGTGTAAAGGTTGCTATTGCCAGGGAT
>DASYOM010000021.1:0-4648 GCA_036007765.1 Chitinophagaceae bacterium
TCTCATCAATCAATCCGCTTGCATGTACAAATGTTTCCTTATTGGAATCATCGTGTTTGATAAAACCGAATCCTTTTTCAGAATTGAAAAACTTAACGGTTCCTGTTGTTTTACTGTCCATTATTAAAGTATTTAAAAAAATTAAGAGTGCGAAGATAGGCTTTTTTTTGAATATGTCACTACTTCATTGTAATGAATCCATATCTTAATGAAATGAAAATCATCCTAAGCATCAGTCTTTTAAAAAGCTTATTAATGATTTATTAAACAGAAAAGGCACCTGTATATGCGGTATATGACCAGCGCCTGGTAGAATGATGACTTTGCAATCTTTTATTTTGGTTTTGGCTTTTTGTGCCAGTAACGGAAAATTTCCATGTAATTGTTGTTGTTCTTTACCAAGCATCTCCTTTCCTAAAACGGTTCGGTCCAGCTGGCCAACTATAATTAGGGTGGGTACTTTAATATTAATAAATTCATATAAAACGGGTTGCTCGTAGATCATTTGATAAGTAAGGGCGTTTACCCAGGCCACAGCCGAAAAATCTTTTTGTTTTAATTGTTCTGCCTGCACTCTTACATATAATTCATACTCCGGCCTCCACACCGGGTAATATGTTTTCTGGTATTTTTCATAAGAAGTGTAAGTTCCATTTAACTCCTTCTTGTATTCCTGCTCCATTGTTTTATAAGGAATAAATTTTTTGTAATCCTCAAGTCCTAATGGATCTTCTAAGACCAGTTTCTCCGTACGTTCAGGATACAATAAGGCAAATTTAGTTGCCAGCATACCACCCATAGAATGGCCCAGCACCAAAACTTTTGCTATACTTAACGTATCAAGCAACTGCCGGTTATTATTGGCCAGCATACTGAATGTATATTTTACATTTGGTTTTGTTGATTTGCCCCATCCAACCTGGTCGGGCACAATTACCCTGTAGCCATTAGCTGTTAACGCAGAAATTACATTTTTCCAGTAAATTCCATTAAAATTTTTGCCATGGAATAAAATAACGGCCTTGCCATTAGCTGATATTGGCTTAACATCCATATAAGCCATCTTTACAGTACTACCTTCAATATCAAGACTAATTGATTGAATTGGGTAAGGATATGGGATAGATTGGCTGTTTACGGTTCTTAAAACACAAAGGGTACATAGGAAAAAGCCAATGAATTTTACTTTCATATAAGTATTTAGCACATTATTATTTAAAACTGTGCCAGTATAATTTAATATTTACATATAATGGTATAATTATTGGTTAAATGCACTTTAACTAAAAAATCATTTATGAAAAAGCAATTCTTATTTTTATCTGCGACTGTCTTGATTGGTCTGTCTGCCTGCAATGATGACGGAAAAACGACTGATACCACAACAACAGCAACAAATCCAGGTGATACCACCATTAAAACAACCACTACTACAACCACTACAATGAGCGTTCATCCTATCGCCAATTTTGAACACAGGACTTTCATGAACATAAAGACGGGGAAACCTGTTAAATTACGTATTGACACAGTTAACCATTATTATGTTGATGTAGTAACAAACAAGGAGCCTGATTATTATTATTTCGATCCGGCAACACATGATACATTCGATTATATGGGCAGGGTTTTAAATAATGCCATAATGATGAATAATGGTAGCTATACAGTAGATGAAACACGTTTAATGCCACAGGATAATATGCAAACTCCTGCACCTGAAACGAAAATGACAGATAACAAAATGACAGATAATGGTAAAAGCGGTAATTTGAAAATTAAGCAAACGGACGATAAATATAAAAAGAAGACTGATTCTTCTAAATTAATAATTAAGAAGAAATAATTTTAAATATAAACACAATAAAAGAGGCTGTCTCACAACAAGTGAGGCGGCTTTTTTTATTTTATAAGGCTAATTGATAAAAATCATTTTAGTTATTGGATGTTCAGCCTAAAATATTCGGGAATGTTTGATTGAAGCAAAAAGCCTTTTTCAGGCTGCTTTCTTTCTTAGATTGCTCATCTAAAGATTGTGGAAGCAGCATTGCCTGGTGTTGTTGGTATGCTTTAAAAGCTACACTGAGTATACGTTTTGACATACCTTATCAGACAAAAATAAACTCAAATTTATTGCTTTATAATCAGTAATATTTATCTACACCAATTTGTGAATAAACCCACCTCCAAAAAAGAAAAATAAAAAAGAGGCTGCCCTTTTGAGACAGTCTCTTTTTGTTGAAAATGGTAAATTAAATTATGATATTTTATTCAGGTTCTCCAGTATTTACCTGGGAATTAATATTTTTTTCAATGCCTGAGTTGCGCCCTGATTTTTGTTGCAGTTCTTCAATTTTTTTTGAGGCTTCGGCTTTGGTCAAATGATCGTCAAAAGGTTCACCGGTTTCATCCGATAAAGTTTTTAAATAAGATTTTTGAGCTGCAGTCATCGGTTCATTACCGGTAGCCCATTGATCCGGGGTTTTTATAATATGAGGAAGTTGTTCATTAGAGAAATCATTAGATTCACCGTTTTCAGAATTGTTATTGGGTTGCATATGTTGATTTTATTGATTATCGCCTTCGCTATAAACATTATTCTCTTCATCTTCTTCCCCGATATTTTCATCCCGGTCATCCAGTTCAGAACCCGGTATATCAAGGTCTTTTCCTGTTACATCTTCTCCGGAACTTTCTTCATTCAAAAGTGTGCCTTCCGCATCGGTAACATCGAGTGAAGCATTTTGTAAATTGATGTCATCATCAGAATTGATCGCTTCTGCGGCATTTTTGAGATCTTTCTTTTCAGTCTTAGAAACATTATCAATGCCCATTTTGATATCGGTCTCATCATCATCATCAAACAATCCCACGCCTTCTTCATCGTCAGATGAAATAGTAGTGTCAGCCATTTCCACAGGTAGTAACGGCGTAATATATTCTTGTCCTTCAATGTCTTTCACCTCAGGAAGATCTAACACAACACTTTCCGGGCGCATTCTTTCTTTATCATGTTGACTATCCTGCAGATCGCCCGTATTATTTATTGAAGATGGAGAAGTGGGGGTATTTTTCTGATCCTGGTTCATAATATATTTTATATATTTTTTTAACAGAAAATTTTATGCCATATTATTGCCTTCTTCAAATTGGATGATAAGCATAAAAATTTCAAAAAATTCATCTTCTAATTCTTTGTTGTTTAATTTTATACACCTACCTTTGCGCTCCCAAATAAAATTGGATTTTTTAAAGTTCTTTAAATATGTCTCAGAGAATCAGAATTAAACTACAGTCTTACGATCATAATCTGGTAGATAAATCTGCTGAAAAGATAGTTAAGACAGTGCGAAGCACCGGTGCTGTGGTAACGGGTCCTATTCCATTACCTACTCATAAAAAGATCTTCACCGTTTTGCGTTCTCCCCACGTTAATAAAAAAGCACGTGAGCAGTTCCAATTGTGTACGCATAAGCGTTTGCTGGATATTTATACCAGTAGTTCAAGAACAGTTGATGCCTTGTCTAAATTAGATTTGCCATCAGGTGTAGATGTTGAGATAAAAGCATAAAATAATAACTGAACCTTTCGCCAGTGGCGGAGTAGCAGTAAGTTCTTATATAAGATTAACGAAACATCCATCTCCCTGCATAGCATGGAGCGCTGGGTATCAATAAAATAGAAATGAAAAGTATTATTGGAAAGAAAGTTGGCATGACCAGCATCTTCGATAATAATGGAAAGCAAACTGCTGTAACCATTATTGAAGCAGGGCCATGTGTAGTTACACAAAAGAAAACTACGGAAACCGACGGATACAATGCCCTCCAGCTGGCATTTGGTGATAAGAAAGAGAAGCATACACTGCGTTCTGAAAAAAATCATCATGCAAAGGCTAATACAGCCGCAAAAAAACACATTAAAGAAATACGCGATAGCGAATCAGACAAAAACGTTGGTGATACCATCACTGTAGAAATATTTGCCGAAGGCGATAAAGTAGATGTGGTTGGTACAACAAAAGGTAAAGGATTCCAGGGAGTTGTAAAACGTCATGGTTTTCATGGTGTTGGTGGCCAGTCCCACGGTCAGCATGATCGTTCAAGGGCACCTGGTTCTATTGGTGGATCTTCTTACCCGGCTAGGGTATTCAAAGGTATGCGCATGGCAGGCCGGATGGGGCAGGATAAAGTACAGGTTAAGGGGCTAAAAGTCGTAAAGATCTTCCCAGAAAAAAATTATTTATTAATAAGTGGTTCCGTTCCGGGTCATAATGGTTCAATCGTTTTAATCCAAAAGTAAAATGCAAATAGAAATATTAAATATTCAGGGAGGAAAAACCGGCAGAACGATCGAACTGCCGGAGGAGATATTTGGCATTGAGCCTAATAACCACGTAATTTATTTGGCAGTAAAGCAACATTTGGCAGCACAACGCCAGGGTACGCATAAAGTTAAGACCCGTGCTGAGGTTGAAGGTTCATCTAAGAAATTACACAAGCAAAAAGGAACTGGTGGAAGCCGGAAAGGAAACCTGAGAAATCCATTGTATAAAGGTGGTGGTACTGTATTTGGCCCTAAACCCCATGGTTATGATATCAAGCTAAACCGTAAAGTAAAGGACCTGGCAAAGATCAGTGCATTAAGT
>DASYOM010000022.1:0-9032 GCA_036007765.1 Chitinophagaceae bacterium
AAACAAAACGGTATCGCTGCATTTTGCTTCTGACAATAAAAGATAATTACAAAGTTGTAGTTTGCGAAACATAAATGATGTTATTGAGAGACTTAACTTCATCTATAAATTATAAATCATCGGTAGCTCCGGGCAGAACGTTCATTGAATATCCTGCCTTCAGCAATACCTATCGTTAGGGTTTATTTAGAACACATGAAAAAAGTTGAATGGAAAAAAATAACAACAGGTATGAACTCATATTTAGTTTCGTAACCCTTATACTTTCCTTTAGTGCTTTTAAGGACGAATTAAAAGAAATCAAAATTAATCTTGGTTTTTACAATTTCACACTTGCGGAATACCTTCTCAAAATTGTTTACGGTTTCGGAATTTGTACTTATTTGTACATTATCGAACGAATTGCTCAACAGTCAAAGAAACTTAACTCTTGGAAAATTATTGGCTACATTGAAAAGGCTGCTTTTATATTTTTTGTATTCATCATTTTGACACCTATTTTACTTTTACTTGCATACATTTTTTATGTCGCCTTTGATCGATTCACAAAAATTAATGAAGAAGAAAGAGCAAGCTTGTCGGCAATATTAACATTTGGTTTAATCTCCCTTTCAGTGATATTATCAATCGTTACGTCTATCATATATTTTGAAACCAAAAACAAATTAAGACAAGACGAAATTGAAAAAGAAGAAATTTTAGAGTTAGAGAATGCAATGAAATTATATGATAGTAATTTTTATTCGCAAGCAATTCTTGAAGTTTTCAAAGTTTTAGAGCTGCATTTAATACAACTATTTTCTAAAAGGCAAATCAATATCCCAAGACACCAGTTCAACTTCAACGAATTATTTAACTACGCAATAAAACTGGAACTTTTGGATAAAGAAGATATTGCTGCTGTTCATGAAATTCGTAAAATGAGAAATACTGCTGCGCATCTTGACATTGAACACACAAAACAAAAAGCAACTAAAGCAATTAATTTTATAAAGTACCTAATCGAAAAGACATCTCATAATGACAATAAAAACAACCACTAACAAATAAGACTTCGTCGGGCGCGGAGTGCCTGCGATGAAGTCCCCCACTTTCTTCGAAGTATAAAAAATGTTTAGTTGGCAGGCTTGGTAGCTAAGGTATGTGTGTTGGCTATGCCTGTGCCATGTAAAAGAGATCTGTACTTTTTCGTATGAGCCGTAAATATAAATTTCACGAAAAGTTTACTCAGCATCGGGATTTCATGCTTTGCTTTTGCCTCCGCTTGGCGCAAGAATAATGGGTGGGTTGGAACTTGGCTTCTTGTGCTGTGAAAAAATCACGAATCTTTCATCCGTCAATCTCAAAATTTCTTAATAGCACAAAAAAATTATTCGGCTTGAGGGAAGAATGACTGGAGAGTTAAAACCTGACTTCTTGTGCCGCGAAAAAACTGTGAATCTTTAATATTTCATCTTAAAATTCCTGCAAGCCGCAAGTAGCTATTGTACAAACGCCTTACCTCAATACGCTAACTGGTGTAAATGTAATAAGACTGTGAAACAATGTATTTCGGATTTTCACAGAAAGAATTGCACAAGTCACATAAAAAATAACTTCATTTTTTTCAAAACAAAAAAAAGAGTTGCCAAAGATTATGACTTTGTAAAGATGATATTTTTCCTTTCAATATTTAATGTAAGAATATAGAGATCATTTCCTGAAGATAGCTCCTGAGCGCTTTTATCAAAGAAATAGTTAATTATATCGCTCTCAATTGAATTATAAGACTTTTTATCCTTAAGCTTTTCAAATTCAACCTTAAACTCTGCGATGCAAAAGATTTTCATCAAATTAGAGAGAGCTGTTTTGTTGTTTCTTTAAAATCAGGCATCTCTGGCAAAAAGAAAAAAACTGATTCTAAATCCTGATACGAATCTTTTAAGTCATCAATAGCACTTTTAAAATTACGTATTTCCTCTTTGGCTATTCCTTTAGAACGAACATAGTTTAAGGCCACATATTGCCTAATTAGCGAGGAATGTAGATCTTTTATAGAAGATATTAAGTCGTTAATAAGCCTGAGGCATTCGTCATTCAACTCATCAAACCACGTAAGTTTTTCAATTTTTTCATTTATTTCATTAATCCTTTCGGTCTTTTCTTGAAACTTATCTTTAAAGTCCAGGATAGCATCTAAAAGCGCATTAATCTTTTCTTCGTTATATAGCGAAGCCTTCTTTTCCTCAAAAGAAAAATTTCTCACACTTGAAAAAGTATCTGAAATCTGAGATTTAAATGATAAACGCTCCATAAGTCTTCTTAATATTTGAGCACTAAATTAATCAATTATAGCAACGTTTTGTCCATTACCACAATATACATTTTGCAAAAGAATTTATATTTAACGATCAACTTTAGAATTGATATTGGTAAAATATATTTCCGGACTTTAACAAAAAACATTGGAATAAGCTATTGCAGCAAACTGATGCAAAAGCAATTGTCAGTTCTTCCTTAAAACATCCATCATTGCTCACAACTTTTTCAACCCCTTCGTCTCCCCTTTCCCCGCCTCTACAAAACTAATAGCATACCCACCACCGGCGGCACAAAATTGCGACAGCTTCGACTTGCTGCTAACTACTACTTTTTGAATCGTGTACGCCTGCGGGTTAGTTTTATAGTCAGCATCTTTTGCATCTGCGTAAATGGTGGCTATATAAGTTTTACCAGCGTCGAGGAAATCAAAGCTGATCTTCGACGTACGTGGATTGTAACCATTTACACTTCCTAAAAACCATTGGCCAGTTTTCTTTGCTTTCCGTGCCACGGTAATATAATCGCCGGGCTCTGCTTCAATGTATTTGCTGTCCTGCCAATCAACCGCCACATCTTTTATAAATTGAAACGCATCTTTGAAGCGGTTATAATGTTCCGGAAAGTCGGCGGCCATTTGCAAAGGGCTGTACATGGTGAGATACAAGGCCAACTGATTTGCCAGCGTACAATTTGCATGTGAGGTATTTTGCGGAGCGATCTTACTAATGTCCATTTCAAAAATGCCCGGTGTATAATCCATCGGGCCGCCCAATAACCGTGTGAAAGGAAGTATGGTAACGTGATTAGGTTTCGAGCCACCAAACGCCTGGAACTCTGTTCCACGTGCAGATTCGTTGCCGATCATGTTAGGATACGTGCGGGCAATGCCGGTAGGACGCACGGCCTCATGCGCATTCACCATAATGTGATAATCAGCCGCTTTTTTTATACAATACAGGTAATGATTATTTGTCCACTGGCTGTAGTGATATTCACCCGATGGGAGTATGTTGCCTACATAGCCGCTCTTCACTGCATCGTAGCCATATCGCTTCATTAATTTATAGGCAGTATCAAGGTGGCGCTCGTAATTGCGCACCGAGCCGGATGTTTCGTGATGCATGATGAGCTTGATTCCTTTTGAATGGGCATAGTCATTCAGCTCTGCAATATTAAAATCAGGGTAAGGCGTTACAAAATCAAACACATAATCTTTCGCTTGTCCAAACCAATCTTCCCAGCCTACATTCCATCCTTCCACGAGTACTGCATCAAAACCATTCTCAGCAGCAAAGTCAATGTACTCTTTTACATGGGCATTATTAGCGCCATGCGTTCCATTGGGCTTAGCTTTTGAATAATCAGTTACGCCGAGCTGCACCGAAGGAAAATCATTCGTGTAAGACCATGTACTCTTGCCCGTTATCATCTCCCACCATACACCCATATATTTTACCGGGTGTATCCATGATGTGTTTTCAATCTTACAAGGTTCATTCAAATTATAGGTCATCTTCGATGCTAAAATAGTTCGTGCATCATCGCTTACGATAATGGTGCGCCACGGCGAAGTGCAAGGCGCCTGCATGTGTCCCTTATCTCCATTCGCATCAGGCGTAAGCCATGATTGAAACACCATCGTAGTATCATTAAGGTTCAGGTGCATGCATGAGTAATTGATGAGCGCCGCTTCGTGCAGGTTGATATACAAGCCATCAGCGCTTTTCATCATCAATGATGTTTGAACACCTGTAGGAGAAAATTGCGTTTGCGAAGCATTCGGCGTAATGGCTTTTGGCATAAGACTTCTTATTTCAGAAAGCTTTGATGTGGTATAATCATATTCCTGCGTATCATAGTCGCCCGCTATCCAGAAAGCTTTATTATCACCCGTCATCGCAAATTGTGTTCTCTCTTCTTTGATGACGAAATACACTAAATTTTTTTGTGCAGGAAATTCGTACCGAAAACCAAGGCCATCATCAAACAGGCGGAAGCGAATAATTATCAGGCGGTCAGATTTTTTTTGATGCAGCGTAACTTCCATTTCGTTATAATGATTTCGGATGCTTGCAACCTCGCCCCACACAGGCTTCCACGTTTCGTCGAAAGAACTGGTATCAACCTTTGCAACTTCAAAACCATCGAGGAGTGATTGTTTATCATTCTTTAACGCCAGCCCGAGCTTGCTGATTTTAATGACGGCTTTATCTTTAAAGGAAAGAGCATACGTTGGTGTGCCATCAGTTTGCAAAGCGAATGTCATCGCAAATTTTCCATCCGGGGAATGGAACACCTGTGCATTTACGACAACAGAAAGTATAAGGCTAACGAAAAGCAGGCAAGCAATCTTTTTCATACTACAAAAAATTTTGTTTACAAAGTATGAAAAATAGCATGAACAAGCGGGGATTAAAATCAAAACATAAAAAGATCAAGGTATCGATGTATTAAGTTAGAGAGTAAGCGGTCAGATAGTTTTAGAATACTGATTCATTTTTCAGGAAACTAAATTCGACTACCAAATCCGTCAGAGACGTGCCTGCAGACAGGCACGTCAGTGGCGAAAAATAATCAATACTTGTTGTTGGTGAAGCCAGGCCACAAAAGCCACTATCCAAAATACCAACCAAAGGCATATTGAAACATGTTTAAATTTGACATAAGAGTTTGGTTATTCAGGCCAAGGCCCCAAAATTTTCCTTCATGCAAAAACCCGTATTGGTTGTTAAGTTAGGCACAACAGTCATAACCAACACCGATGGTATTATAGACTATAAAATAATTAAAAAAGTAATAAAGGAAATTGCAGAGTTAATCAAAAGCTACCGGGTGGTATTGGTGTCAAGCGGTGCAGTGGGCAGCGGCAGATCATTCATTAAAAATTACAAAGGAACCCTGATAGAGCGAAAGGTTGCTGCTGCGGTAGGCAATCCTATTCTTATCCAGTTGTACCACAAACATTTTTTAAGATATGGTATTACCGTTGCACAGGCGTTATGTGAAAGACATCATTTTTCTAACCGTAGCCAGTTTTTACAACTCAAAGAAACATTTTTGGAATTCTGGAAAAATGATATTCTCCCGGTGGTAAATGAAAACGACTTGGTGAGCAATACTGAATTAAAATTTTCTGATAACGATGAACTTGCAACCCTGATTGCCATCGGACTTAATGCAGATACATTAATTATTTGTACTTCTGCTGGTGGCTTTTTGGATACAGAGAAAAAGTTAATACCGGCGGTAGATAAAATTGACAGTAAAATATTAAGTTATGTAAGTGCCGAAAAAACCTCTCTCGGACTTGGCGGTATGCTTTCCAAACTCACTTTTACAAGATTGGCTACTTCGTTAGGAATAAGAGTTATCATCTGCGGTCTTTCGGGGCAAAATCCCTTTTCCCTTGCGTTGTCAGGCAAAAAAGGAACTACCTTCAAACCTCAGAAATCTAATTTGAAAGCCCGGCAAAAATGGCTGGCAAGCGGCTCCATAACTTTTGGAGGAATAAGGGTGGATAAAGGGGCCGAAAGGGCTTTACACAATCGTAAGAGTTTACTTACTGTAGGTATAAGCCAGGTGCAGGGAAGTTTTTCTGCCGGTGAAGTTGTTCAGTTAATTAATGAAGAAGAAAATATAATAGGTGTGGCAAAAGTAAAATTAAGTGCTGCGGATATTGCAGCACGAATTTCCAAAAAGAATATTATAGCAGCTCATGCAGATAACATTGTAATTTTTTAAAAAAATATGAAAGGAATTGAATCGCTCATAATCAAAACTTATAAGGCATCTTCTGCTCTTCGCAATACATCAGATGCTCAAATTAAGAAGGCTTTGAAAATGCTGGCAGATGCTGTTGAAACAAACATGGCTGTTATTTTAAAAGCCAATAGTATAGATGTCGGGAAACAAGATGCCAATGATCCGCGGACTGATCGTTTGTTGCTGAATAAACAAAGGATCACAAATATTGCGGAGAGCATACGCAAAATCAGCAGGCTACCTAATCCTGCGGGAAAAGTATTGCAGAAAAGGAAATTATATAACGGGTTGTTGCTGCAAAAAGTAACCGTTCCTTTTGGTGTGGTTGGTACCATTTATGAGTCAAGGCCCAATGTTACATTTGACATTGCAGCTTTGTGTTTACGCAGCATGAATGGCTGCCTGCTAAAAGGGAGCAGCGACGCTGAAAATACAAACCTTGCGGCCATTGGCATTATCAAACGGGTATTGAAGGAAAACAAAATCCATCCTGATTGCATTACTCTTCTGCCTTCCGGGAGGGAAACAGTGCATGAACTATTTACTGCAACAAAATATGTGGATGTTATTATTCCACGGGGGTCGGACAATCTTATACAATTTGTAAGAAAGAACAGCCTGGTGCCCGTTATTGAAACCGGGGCTGGTGTTTGTCACATATATGTTGAGAAAGATGCCGCGATTGATAAGGCGTTGAACATTGTAATAAATGCAAAGGTATCCCGCCCCTCAGTATGCAATGCAGTAGATACGGTTTTGATCGATAGTTCCATCGCATTAGAATTTTTACAAAAATTGCAACCATTATTTGATAAATACCAGGTAGAAATTTTTGCAGATAATAATGCTCATAAATTATTAAAAGGTTATCCTTACCTGCAGAAAGCCGGCAAGGCTGATTTTGGACGCGAGTTCCTGAGTCTGAAATGCGCAGTGAAAGTGGTGAAGGATATAGATGAGGCGCTTACACACATTCAGCAATATTCTACCAAACACTCTGAAGCCATTGTATCTGAAAATAAAATCAATTGCAACCGTTTTTTACATGAAGTGGATGCTGCCGTAGTATACATGAATGCTTCTACAAGATTTACTGATGGGGAGGAATTTGGCCTGGGCGCTGAAATAGGAATTTCCACACAAAAACTACATGCCAGGGGACCCTTTGCATTAGAGAAATTAGTTACTGAAAAATGGATCATTAAAGGAACCGGGCAAGTAAGGTAAAAGCAATTAATACATGAAAGTTTTTCTTTCGCTTGTCAACATTTCTTAATTCATCCTGCAGAAGCCCTTATCATAAATTAGTTTTTCAATTGCATCATTTTATCAAGTATTCATACCATTTGTTTTACATTAAGTTTATTGAGCATGCGGGTTTCATGCTTTTCTTTTGCCATCTATCAAAGCCCAACGAAAGATTAACATTGTTTAAAACCTATTACTTTATAAACCCTTTAATAATATCCATCAAACCTCCCCCTCCATTTTTTTGTTGTTCAGATTGAGCTCCGCCAGCTAATTTGGATACGATATCCATTAAGCCACCACCACCACCGGAACCTCCAAGTTGGCTTAGAATATCTGTTAAGCCAGACCCCTGGTGCTGTTGAGCAACCTGCGAACTTTGTCCTCCTGTAATTGAATGTAAAAGATTATCCAATGAAAAACTGCTATTAGAAGGATCGTTACTTTTATTCACCAGGCTATTAAGAACATTGGGAATAAGACTGCCTGCAATATTATTTGCCTGGCTGCCACCAAGATTAAATTTATTCATTAGCTTACCTGCGAAATGGCCTATCATCATACTCACAATTGGATTGCTTAACAATCCGCCGCTGCCTTGTTGCTGATTATTTTTTCCAAATAATGATAACAGGTTTTGTGCGCCACCACCCGCAACCACATTCCGTAAACCAGAAGCAACTGTATTGGTAGCCTCAGCAACAATTTCATCATTTTTATCATTAGGAACTTCTGCATTATTGATAACGCTTTTCTGCGCCTCCCCTTTTACAAGGTTAAATAATTCTTCAAGCATCGTTTTAAATTTTAAGTGTAAAAAAAAATTGTTAAGCAATATAGTAAATAGATGACATGTAATTTTTTTTTAGATAAATATCCAGGTTCTTATCATGCAACCTTTTCCTAACGTATCATCGTCGTTTTAGCAGCAATAAAATATATGAAACATAAAATCGTTTTATATAAATATTTCATGATCTTATAGACTTTAGCGCATAAGAAGTTTAAATCCTGGGAATGATTTTGGGGACTTCAAAGTTTAGGCATTATATCTGCATATATATATAAAATACAAAAAATAAAAAATGATACATATTCAGTCAAAAATTAATAAGATTTCCATATTTCTTTTGTTCAATTTTGCAGGCGTTTCAACTTTTGCACAATCCACCCAATCAGTAAATATTATATTCAACGGGATAAGCAATACTACCAAAAACTATAAGGTAATCCTGGATGGGAATAGTTTTTTTTCCAATAAAAATTATATCAGCAATAATAATCAAAATACCGTCACCATTGATAATCTTGAAACAATAAAGCATACTATCAAGGTTTACAGGTTAGGAAACAATAACCCTAGATATAACAGCACTTCAAAAAGTACTTTCGTGTATTCCAAAACTTTTGACTTAAGAGAAGGTTATGATATGGATATTACAATTAATGCCAATGGCCGTGTTCAATTTAGTGAAAACTCAACAGGCGCGAATGAGGAAAGCAATGATAAAACACCCATGGCAAACTATGAATTCAACCAACTACTGCAAAGTGTGCGGAGTAAGTTCTCGCAATCGCTAAAAGGTGAAACTGAGAACGACGCTTTTAATAATTCAAATAATTATTTCAGTACATCACAGGTCAGGCAATTATTAATTTTAATTACCTCGGAAAGTGATAGGGTTGATCTCGCAAAACTATCTTACCGGTCAATCACTGAC
>DASYOM010000023.1:0-15609 GCA_036007765.1 Chitinophagaceae bacterium
GTATTCATCTTCTGTATATCTTGTTGAATAAGCAACCGCCTGGATAAAATTCTTTTTTTCATGTAGAAAAATATCTTCGTAAGTAATACAATCAATAAAAGGATTGTTAACAATATCCATCCATGTATTTTGCTGAAGATAATTTTCATGAATGCAGACAATGCAATATTTTTTTAGATAGCCATCTTCATCTGCATACCTGAATGCATTCCCGCTATGCCTCCCTTCGAGAGGCCTGTAATCAGCGTGGGTATCAAGATTGATACAATTAATTTGTGCAAGCTGTAAAAGGTCTGCTTTAAAAAGCCCCTTAGCTGCGCCTTTAATGGCAGGGTATGCATTATTATGTCCGCCTCCTATTATTATTGGCAATTTTTTATGCTGGGTAACTATTTTTACAATTTCTTCCACCTCATCATCAATCATATTAACCGCATGCCGGTAAGCTTCCATTTTTTCTTCGTTTGTAGTAGCATTCGCATTAATTAAATTTTTTACTTTGGTAAAATCAAAATGACCCGCCACAAAAATTTGCTCACCACTAAGAAAATCATTGCTTTGAATATTTAAAAATGAATCAAGAAATGAGAACCAGCATGAGTCGGCGCCGCCAATACCATTATTAGCTTTTACACCAATATCTTCAGGTATTCCAATGAGAATATATGGGGCTGATGTTTTTGCTATTGCATCTTCAACTTCATTTCCATTCGCGCATTGTACAATTTCTCCAAGCTTGGTTTCAAATTTACGCACATGCGTTATCGAGAGAATATCTGTTTTATTATAGAGCTTGAAATGTGAAGGCATCTTATGTTTGTTTAATAAATATTAATACACAAATTCAACACATAATTAAATGAAACATCCATTAATCATAACCCTGCTTATAGAATTTGATCCAAATGAATATGGAAGATAAGCAAGAGATGCCACAGGTTTTGTAAAAATTAAATTTGCCTTTTTGCCCGGCGAAATGCTACCATGATTACTTTGAATTTCCATAGCACACGCACCGTTATATGTTGCTGCATTGATCGCTTCTTCGGGCAACATTTTCATTTGTATGCAACTTAGGGAAACGACAAAATTCATATTGCCAGATGGAGAAGACCCGGGATTAAAATCCGATGCGAGGGTTACCACAGCGCCCGCATTTATAAGTTCACGAGCCGGCTGGTAAGGCATTCTTAAAAAGAATGCCGCCGTCGGGAGCAAAGTTGAAGACCCTCTAAATTCTCCAAGCATCTTAATTTCATTTTCATTTAATGTTTCAAGGTGATCAAGAGAAAGCGCACCAAGTTTAATACCCGCTTCAATACCACCTATGCTATTAAGCTGGTTTACATGGAGCTTAGGTTTTAATCCAAAATTTCTACCGGCGTTACAAATTATTTCCATTTCCGGCGGGGAAAAAAAATCTTTTTCACAAAACACATCAATGTAATCAGCAAGCTTTTCTTTGCCGATAATGGGTAGCATTTTATTTATAAGAAGATCAATATAACCCTGGTGATTTTCTTTATATTCCCGAGGATATGCATGTGCACCAAGAAATGTAGATTTAATGGTGACATTACTTTTTTCCTTGAGCTTTTTAATAACACGCAGCATTTTTAATTCCCCATCTAACGATAAGCCATAGCCGCTTTTAACCTCTATTGCGCCCGTGCCAAGTTTAGCCACTTCTTCCAATCTTTTCCATGCTTCTAAGAAAAGCTCATCTTCGGAGGCAGCATTCAATTTTCTTGCTGAATTAAGAATACCCCCACCATTTGCAGCAATTTCAGCATAATTCATGCCCTGTATTTTATTTACAAATTCTTCCTCCCTGCTAGCTGCAAAAACAAGATGTGTATGGCTGTCGCACCATGCAGGTAAGATCATAGATCCATTTTGTGATACTATATTTTCTTTATTGGAAAACCTAAAATTTTCCATCAGGCCAAATTCACCGATAACATCATCTTCTATAACCAGGTAGGCATTTTTAACACAAGGTAAAATAGCAAGCTCTTCTCCCCTTAAAAATTCAGAAGACTTTCTTACGTTGACAAGCGATGTGATATTTGTAAATATTTGTGATCCCATTTAAATGCATCTTTACGCCCAATGTTTTCGTATAACTATTTTTACAATGCTTACACTATCTTTATAAAAAAATGAAAAAATTAATTTTTACCATACTCATATTAATAAGCTTTATCCTGAGCAATGCTCAAACAAAACCAGCCGGACTAAAGGTTGGTGATAAAGCTCCTGAATTTACAGCTAAAGATCAGAACGATAAAGTTATTTCCTTAAAAGATGCATTGAAAAATGGGAAAGTGGTTTTAATTTTTTATCGCGGCCAATGGTGCCCGTATTGTAATAAACAATTAAAAGGCATTGAGGATTCTCTTTCTTTACTTACTTCAAAAGGCGCTTCCGTTTTAGCTATTACGCCTGAACAGCCAGCTAGTGTTGGGAAAACCATTGAAAAGACAAAAGCGACCTATTCAATTCTTACAGACGATAATTTAAAAATCATGAAAGAATATGATGTTGCGTATGCAGTGGATCCTGCAACAGTAGAAAAGTATAAAAGCTATGGAATTGATTTCTCATTGGCGAATGGCAACAACGGAGCTAACCTTCCGGTGCCGGCTGTCTATATAATTGATACAAAAGGAAATATTACCTATAGGTATTTCGACGCTGATTACACAAAAAGAGCCAGCATACAAGAGATCGTTGACCATTTGTGAAAATATTTTTTAATTTGAATTTTGCTTCGGCTTTTCCTTCAGCAAAACTAAACATCTCAAACAACATTAAGCAGAATCGCATCAATAGCCGGGATGTATGTATTGATGTAAATTTGCAGACTTCATACAATAAATATTTGCTTCAAATAAATTTTTAAATGAGCTGCAGGAAAATTAAAATCTTTTTAATTGTTGCTCTGCTTATAAGCCTTTCCTCCTGCGGGCAAAATACTTCTTCAACAAAAGAAAAAGAAAATCATATGTACACAAATGCTTTGATTAATGAAACCAGTCCTTATCTTTTGCAGCATGCGCACAATCCTGTAAACTGGTACCCTTGGGGAGATGCAGCACTTGCCAAAGCGAAAAAAGAAAATAAGATGCTGCTTATAAGTGTGGGATACGCTGCGTGTCACTGGTGCCATGTAATGGAGCATGAAAGTTATGAGGATACGGCTGTTGCTAAAATTATGAATGAACATTTTGTATGTATAAAAGTAGACAGGGAAGAAAGGCCGGATGTAGACCAGGTTTACATGAATGCAGCTTACCTCATAAACGGAAGTGGAGGCTGGCCACTTAATGCACTGGCTATGCCGGACGGCAGGCCTTTTTTTGCAGGCACTTATTTCCCCAAAGCTAACTGGATAAAGCTATTAGATTATTTTTCTGATCTCTATAAAAATGAAAAACAGAAACTTGATGACCAGGCAAATAGCGTATCTAAAGGAATAAGAGATATTGAGAATGTCCCTTTAAATGATTCCCAAGTGAGCTTCAGCATGGGTATGATGAGCGATATGGTTTCAACATTTGAACAAAGAATAGATAAAGAAAAAGGAGGAACAAAAGGAGCTATGAAATTTCCTTTGCCATCGAACTGGGAATTTTTATTACACTATAATTATTTATCAGGAAATAGTGATGCCTTAAAATATGTTGAAACTACTCTCAATCAAATGGCCCAGGGAGGAATTTATGACCAGGTAGGTGGCGGATTTTCCCGGTATGCTACTGATGCAAGGTGGCATGCTCCTCATTTCGAAAAAATGCTTTACGACAATGCGCAACTTGTAAGCCTTTACAGCCATGCTTTTGAGCTTACAAAAAATCCCTTGTATAAAAGAATTGTC
Source organism: Chitinophagaceae bacterium (assembly GCA_036007765.1). GTDB lineage: Bacteria > Bacteroidota > Bacteroidia > Chitinophagales > Chitinophagaceae > Ginsengibacter. The sequence continues at coordinate 3,881 of DASYOM010000023.1, forward strand.
TATGAAACACTGGAATTTGTAAATCGTGAGCTTACATCTCCGGAAGGTGGTTTTTATTCGTCTCTGGATGCAGACAGCGAAGGAGAAGAAGGTAAATTTTATGTATGGACAGAAAAAGAAATTAAAGACATTTTAAAAAATGACGCGCCTGTTTTTATTGATTATTTTGGCATAACACTAAGTGGAAACTGGGAACACGATAAAAATATTCCTGACATAAATTTTGGGGATAACAATACCGAAAAAAAATACCACCTGTCTTCTGAAGAATTTGAAAAGAAAATAACTGAATTGAAACAAAAACTTTTCGCGGAAAGAGCAAAGCGGGTGAGGCCGCATACTGACGATAAAATTCTTACTTCCTGGAATGCACTAATGACTAAAGGATTTATTGATGCCTACCAGGCTTTTGGTGATGAAGCATTTTTAAATACTGCAAAAAAGAATATCAGCTTTTTATTAAAAAATATTTTTTCTGGTGACAACGCTTTATGTAGAAATTATAAGAATGGTAAAGCCACTATTCCTGCATTTCTTGATGATTATGCTTTTTTGATAAGTACGTTAATTGATTATTACCAGGTGAGCTTTGATGCAGGTTATTTGCAAAAAGCAAATAGCCTTACTCAATATGTGGAGCAGCATTTTTTTGACAAATCTTCAGGGATGTTTTTTTATACAGATGATCAGCATAGCAATTTGATCGCAAGAAAAATGGAAGTGACAGATAATGTAATCCCGTCTTCCAACAGTGAAATGGCAAAAAATTTGTTATTACTCAGTCTTTATTTTGAAAATAAAAACTATGAAGCCCAGTCGCAACAACTTCTTAAAAATGTAATTGAAGATGTAAAGAAAAATGTGGGTTATTATAGTAATTGGGCGCAGTTGATGGCTTTACAATTACAATCACCCTACGAAGTTGCTATTGTAGGAAATGATTGGAAAGATAAGCTTACGGCTTTTCACAAACATTATCTGCCCCAGTCGATTTTTCTTGGAGGTAATTCAGAGGGTTCCCTCCCACTATTACAGGATAAATTAATTGAAGGGAAAACTATGATCTATGTCTGTGAAAATAAAACGTGCCAGAGGCCTGTAGAAGAGGTAGAGGCAGCCTTGACCCAATTGAAGCCGAATTAGTGAATGGTCTAAACCACTCGCCGCGGAGAGCAGGCTAAACCCGGTTGTAAAAACTGGATATTCTAAATAACTTCTCCAGGTATTTGAGCTGAGTAATCCTTCCCCTCTTTTTCTTTGCTTAATACCTTAAATGCTACAATCCCTGCGGCGATCATGAGCACGGCTCCTAATAAGTATGGTGCGCCGGGAAAATAGATGCCTGTTGATTTAGAAGTAAAATGTGCAAAGAGGTTTGTCATTATAAGCGGGCTAATAATTGAGGTAGCACTTATCAGGCTGGTGAGAGCTCCTTGTAATTCACCTTGTTCATTTGCAGGAACATGGCCAGTAATTATCGATTGCAGCGCAGGCCCGGAAACTCCGCCAAGGCAATAGGGTATCAGAAATACAAACATCATCCATCCTTGTGTGGCAAATGCAAACAGGACTAACCCTATAGCATACATGCAAAATCCAATGTAAATGCTTTTTGTATTTCCCAGCTTTGGGTTAATATAACGTATAAGCACACCCTGAACAAGCCCGACAAGCAAACCTACAACGCCCAATGAAATCCCTATAAGCTTTTCACTCCAGGCAAAGCGTTCTATTCCAAAATATGCCCAAACGCTTTGTACCGCCTGCCCTGCCATGTAAACTAAAAAAAATGAAATTGCCAGAGCGCCGACTGCCGGGTATTTTTTAAGCTGTTTAAAAGCTCCAAAAGGATTGGCACGCTTCCATTCAAACTTTCGGCGGTTTTCAATGGAAAGTGATTCGGGTAAAACAAAGTAGCCATAAAGGAAATTTGCGAAGGTAAGGCCGGCTGCAGCCATGAAGGGAATCCTGGAACCATACGTACCAAGTAGTCCTCCTATAACAGGCCCAATAATAAACCCCAGGCCAAATGCGGCACCAACAAGGCCAAAATTTTTTGCCCGATCCTGTGGAGCGCTTATATCGGCTATATATGCCGTGGCTGTTGTAAAACTGGCACCAGTAATACCAGCTATAATTCTACCAACAAACAACCACGCGATGGTGGGGGCAAAAGATAAAAAAACGTAGTCAACACCAAAACCAAATAATGAAAATAAGAGTACCGGCCTGCGGCCAAATTTATCGCTTAGGTTTCCTATAACAGGCGAAAATAAAAACTGCATAAAAGCATAAGCAAACGTAAGCCATCCTCCATACTGTGCCGCTACGCTAATATTACCATGAATTAACTCTTCAATTAGTTTTGGAAGAACAGGAATGATTATACCAAGCCCCGTTACATCGATCAGCAGCGTGAAGAAAATAAAGCCAAGAGCTGCCTTGCGGGTACGAGCCATATAAAAATACTTTTTTCAAAGATGAAGAAAATACTTTGCAAAATTTGTGTGATAAAAAAAATTACCCGTAAGTTCTTTATGCGAACTTTAATTTCTATTTTTTATATTGCAGCCTAACTAAAAAAATAATCATGCGAGCAGCCGGATGGATTTTGATTGTTGTTGGAATTTTAATGATACTTATAAAAGGATTTTCAGTGCCGGTGCAAAAAAAAATTATCGATGCAGGCCCCATACAAGTGAGTAAAACTGAAAATAAATGGATAGGATGGCCGACTTATGCAGGCGGCCTTCTTGCCGTAATTGGTGTAGTGCTTGTAGTTGCGGATAAGAAAAAATGATAGTTAAAAAAGTTCAGTTTAAAAAAAACCCGGCCATAAACCGGGTTTTAATTAGTTTAAATTTCTTACAAAATAAGAATTAAAAGCAATACTATAATAACGATAGCAGCAAGAGAGATATAGATACCGCTTTTTCTTTTCTCTGCTCTTATTTCCTTTTTCATCTCTTTCACTTCTTTTCTCAGTGTTTTTCTTTCCGATGAAGTAAGGTTGCTCTTGTCCATATCGCGTATTTCAATAAGGCGATTCATAAGTTGCCGGGCATGGGCATCTTCAGTTGTTTTTTCAGTTGCAGGAAAAGGGGTTTCATTTGTAGCAAATGCAGGTGTTACAAGACTTATGCACATTGCCATTAATAACGCTGGGATAATTTTTTTAAAATTCATAGTAGATGTTTTTAATTTGAATAATTGTTGTTTAGTAAATTTAAAACTATTGGGTCAAAAAATTGATTACAATTTTTTTATTATCAGGAATTGAGCCATGTGGAGGGAATGAATTTATCCCCGGTCAATTTATTAAAAAAGAAGCCCCACTGCGATCAGTAGGGCTTTAACGATTGCTTGTCATTAAAAATTCAGGAATGAAGCCAGCGTACCCTCCCTTATTCTAATTATTTCTTCTGAGAATTAATAATTTTTAAACTATATACCTTTTTGCTATTAAAGTACCCCCCTTATAGCCAGGAGCAAAAGAGATATATAAGAAGTTTAAAGAAAAAAGAACCGGGTAAGAAATTATAGCGAACAAAAAAACCACCGGCGAGCCGATGGTTATAGCGCTGCATAGCGCCCAGATTATTTTAATGGAATCCTGCTAGCAAATTTCTAGCAAAGGAGCCCATGTTCTATCTGTAGATTGCATGAATACCGCCTTTTTATTTGATGAAAAATAAAGTTAATAAAAAAAGTAAATCAAAATAATATTTCCAGGGATTTTTAAACTTTAGTCTTGAAATTGTTTGTTTAAATCATACTGGAGATCAGGGTGGAGGGTTGAGATAGCTTTAGCAATTTTCGTAAGCTGATTTTCGTAAATTTTTGACATCTGCTTATTTTTAAGCAAATATCCCGGAAAGGCTTTTAAGCTTTTACAAAACTGAATAAGTAATTCTGCTTCGGCATTTTTTGAACCAATGATTCTGCTATGTTTATTTATTTGGCGCAAAATTTTGCGAACAGATTTTTTTATATAGTAAATATGTGTCGCACTTATATCTTCAAAAGAAGCTATTGTTTCCTTTTTTATTGATTCTATATAGGAATTTATATCGCCTGCTTCAAAAAGAAGAAAAGTAAGTAGCTCTTTATTTTCTTTTTTAAATTTTGAAAGGCGAAGACAATACTCTGCTAACTCGGAATTCTTTTTTCCTTCCAGTTCCTTTTTAATCTCACTAATTGAAGCAACTTTCATGATATTGTAAATATCGAATCATTTCTTGTAATGAATCCTCATGAAAGGATATTAATATACAAAAACTATTAAAAAGAGAAAGGAAACCCTAGCGGTTTCCTTTCTCTAAAGATGCATGTGTAATAAGTATTATTGCTTAATAACTTTATTATTGTAAAGAATTTCTCCTGCTGTATTAGAAACAGTGAGAATATACATCCCCTGTTGGAGACCGCTTACGTTAGAGAAATCTTTTCTTGTATTTCCAGTGCTTACAGACCACTTTTCAGATGCCACCTGCTTACCGGTGATATCAATAAGTCTGGCGTTTATAACTTCTGCTTTTGAACTAAGGAAGTCAATAGTAAGAACATTATGGAATGGATTAGCCAATACTGAAACCCCTGTTTTAGATGTATTGATCTTAACATTTACAGTTTTAGAATATTTAAACTTACCATCTTTGTCAACTTGTTTAATACGATAAAAATTATTTCCTGAATATGGCCTTGAATCGTATGCATTATAAGCTCTAACAAGTGAACTATTGCCAGCGCCTTTCACAGTACTTACGAACGCCCAATTATTATTACCGTCTGTACTTTTTTCGATGTCAAAATAATCGCTGTTAAATTCCTGCGAAGTTGACCAATCAACACTCACGCCACTACCTTTCTGGCGGGCGATAATGTTTAAAAATTCAACAGGAGTCGGGTTGCCTTCGGGGCATTGCGAAATATTAATATCATCAATTGCAAAATCGTTTCCACAACCGCCTACCGTTCCGTCACTAACGGTCAGCCTTATTGTGGTTACATGAAAAGTTCCTGTTGAAGGTAAAGTGAATAACGCTCCCTGAAGAACCCATGTTGGTGTAGCAAGTTGAGGAAGTGCAGGCGCGATATAAGGTGAGCCTGACATTGGTTGCCAAACGGCTGATACATCAAGATATTCTACATTATAGGTAAGTGTAGTAAATAATGGTGAAGCACACGTATGAAGTGTATCTGCATTTAATGCAAAAAGACTTGCTGAGAAACTAGTGTTTGATAGAAAAAACCCGGTAGTGCTTGTAATTACATGACGATAAAATGTTTCAGCTTCCCCGTTAGCTACCAGCATTTTTCCATTAACGTTGCCAGTGTGATCCGGAGCATGATGCCACTCTGGCTTTTGCCCGGAGTTATTAATAATTCTATAAACGCCTTCAGATTTAAGAGAGCCTGTTGCCTGGTATACAAGCGAGCCAGGAATAATATCAGGATTAGTGGTCGCTGTAGTTCCAGTCCCAAAATCTTCTGCAAATAGCTGCTTAGAATTACCACAGGAAGCCTGAGCATAGATAACTGCTGTAAATGAATTTGCAGCCAATAAAATTAATGTTAAAGTAATGAATACGGAGGCTCTTGTGAAGAATGTAAATTTCTTTTCCATGAAAAAAGTTTTAGAGTGTAATAAAAATAAGATGGAATTCTCAGGAATGTAAAAGTTAGTTCTTCAGAAAAATGGCTATTGGAATCTAAGGTTAAGAGTCTTTAAAAGGAAGCGGATAGAAGACCCCTTTTTGATTTCGGGTGTGCAAATATATAATTTATAAATTGTACCTAAAAGAAAAATACCTTTTTTTTTCAAAATTTAATACAACAATAAAAACCAAATAAGCATGTTGCTGCGTATGTGAGTCATATTGTTTATTTCAATCCGTTCTCTATTCAACCAGGGCTGAACATTTATTCAGTCCTTTTTTTATTTCAAATAATATAAGATTAATGCGCTTTAGTCGCTAATAATTCTGTGAATAAATTTTATTTTGTTCCTGAAAGCTTTATTATCCTACTCCACTCCTTGGGATTAACTTTCTGAACTGACAAGCGTGGGATTCTTACCAATTCCATTTGCGAAAGTCCAGGATCATTTTTGATTTGAATAAGAGTTACCGGTTTTTTTAATTTCTTTAATGGACTCAAGTCCACTGCAAGCCAATTCTTGTCTTCGGTTGTTGGATCCTGGTATGATTCATTTACAACAGTTGCAATACCTACAATCTCCATGCCTTCATTGCTATGATAAAAAAACACTTCATCTCCTTTTCGCATATCTCTAAGATTATTCCTTGCTGCGTAATTACGAATGCTATCCCACGAAGTTTTTTTATCTTTCAAAAACTGTTCCCAGCCATATACGGATGGTTCAGATTTTACGAGCCAATAATTCATGCGATTTTATTTTGAGTAAATTAAATTCTTACAGAGAATAAAAAAAGAAATTTACATAACTACATGATATAACAGGGCACACAATACCTTTACATTATTCATAAATACAATCCATACAAATAAAATATCCCCGGAAGCTGTCGGGGATATTCAAAAATTTATTTCAAATTAATTTAAGAGGCTTGTGTTGATGGAGTGGGAACAGGGCTTTGCTTAACATCCTTTTCCTTCATTCCCTCGTTGATCTCATTTTTTACATGATCTTTTGCATCGTTAAATTCTCTTACACCTTTGCCTATGCCCCGCATAAGATCAGGAATTTTTTTACCTCCGAAAAATAAAAGAACTACAAGAAGAATTAATATCCACTCGGAGCCACCAGGCATTGAAAGAAGTAATGTGGGTTTTAAAAAGATACTTAGCATTATTTTATAATTTTTAGATGATTGAAAATTTGAAATTCAAAGTTAGGAAATTAATTATCAGTTAAAGGTAAAATTCTTATGGAACAGTTACGTTTAAATACCCCGCATAGTTTTGATTCCATTGAATTTTTAATTCAAATTAAAGTCTTTCTGTAACTTCTCTTTTTCAACTTTTCCTGAAAGGAAGATACTTATCTCGTATAAAACAACAAGTGGAATTGTTACAATTGCCTGGCTTGTCCAATCTGGTGATGGAGTAATAACTGCCGCTAAAATTAAAATTACAACGAAAGCGTATTTGCGATAATTCCTGAGCATCTTTGGATTTACAATTCCAATTTTAGAAAGAATATAAGCAATCACAGGAAGCTCAAAGCCAAGCCCGCAACCAAGAATGATACTGGTTAAGGTATCAATATAATCATCTAAAGTTGGCAGGTAAACATAAGCTCCTGTATTACCAAGCTTATAATTTGCAAGAAAATTAAATGTAAATGGAGCCAATAAATAATAACCAAAAGCTGCGCCTGTAAAAAAACATAGTGATACCCACGTTATGCTTCCTTTGGCATTCTTTATTTCTTTTGTAGTTAATGCGGGTTTAATATATCTCCAGATTTCCCAAAAGATGTAGGGGAATGCAATAATAATTCCGCCTGTAAAGCTATAGATATGGCTGACATAAAGGGACCGCTGACCGTGCTGCCCAAAAGTGGTATGTGCACAGGTGGCATGCAAAGTGAATTTCCCAAATGTAAGGTATGGCCGAAATTGCACAGGCCTGTATATGTAATAAAATCCATGCGTGCAGGTGCATACACCACGTTGTCAAATATCCAGTTAATAAAAATAAAAATGAAGGCTGCAGCTATTACAATAGCGATCGCGGCTCTTATGATGTGCCATCTTAATACTTCAAGATGATCAATAAAACTCATGTGCGATTTTTGCTCACTGAATTTTATTCTTTCGAAAAAATATTTTCTATGAGATAGGATTGTGTCCATTTTTAATTATTGTATCAATAACACCAGGAAACCTTAAAATTAATTTTATAGCGGTATTCGATTTTTTACATTATAAAAATGGCTATGTTGTATAAAACATAGCCATTTTATGTGATATAAATAATATTATCCAAAGAAAGGAGTAACAATGGCCAACACCTGCGCAGTTGTTAATGGCTCATCGAAGGCTTCCGATGCAGCATTTGCATCGATAAAAGAATTCCCACCTATTCCGGTTATAGTTGCACCAGCCTGTGAAACAACTTCTTCACCATTATAGCTTAATTGTATGGCTGAATTTCCAGGCGCATAATCAATACCAGTTTGATTTAAAGTAATCCATGGTTTCACCACCTGGCCCGAAGGTATTGCAACATTTAGAGCTCTTCTCATTTGCCTGATGTGTGAAGCATGCCTTGCTTCTACTGAGTGTATTTCCAGAGCTGCAGTAAGCACTGTTCTGTTTCCCTGTAAGGCAGGTGCCTGGCCTTTATATGCTCTTACACCAGTATCTTCAAAAGTTTGAGCCATCGCTAATTGAACTGCATAGCTGGCTAAATAGCCCGCAAATGGCCCTGTGCCGGAACCACTACCCGCTGTAAAATCGAACGTAGGTTTTGCTATCGCTGCTGTTCCCAATACAGACTTAAGGAAAGCGACATGTTTATTTTCGTCATCTTTAATTTTTGCCAAAGCTGCCTGTGCAGGTGCAGGTATTGTGGCGTAAACAGGAGATGCTACAATATTATTATAAAATTCCGCCTCCAAATACTCCAATGTTAGCGCAAAATTTAAAACATCGTTTACTGTGCTTGTAGTTTGTCCATAAGCTGTGTTAAACATGGATCCTAAGGCAAAAGGTATTGAAGCCACTGCTATCTTACCCGATACATTTGCAAATTTTTTCATTGCACTTCTTCTTGTATCCATTTTCCCGTACACTTCAGGATCTACTTTTTCAATCTCAGAAATTATATTTTGTAAGTTCATAGTTTAAATTTTTTAAGATGGTAAATTACTTGCGTTAATTTTCGTTTTTATATAAGCCCCGGCAATGCCTAAAACTTCTGAAGGCGTGCGTGCACTATCAAGACCGTTTGCATCAACAGTATTAGCAAATGTTCCGTTGGAAATGAGATCTGCAATAAGTGCGGCATGCCGTGCTTCTACAGAAACTATTTTCCCTGCAAGCCCCAGGTATACCGGACCATTTCCTGTAGTTGAAAGCAGTTGTCCTGCACCGTTATATGCAGTCACTCCGAGATCTTCAAAAGCTTTCGCTGTACCAAGTACGCTATCCCTGCTTGTAAAAGTTATAGATGAGAAATCTACTTGCAGATCAACAATTGCGCTCGCACCAAGAGCTGCTTTAAAAAATTCCCTGTGAGCTACTTCATGGTTCCTGATATCGGTCAGGTATTCCATTTCCAAGGCTGAGATGCCTGTGTAAGGAGTTAGAATAACTTGAGAGTAAAATGCAGCTTCCAGTTGCTCAAGAGCATAAGCATAATTTAATATCCCTGTGTCACCGCTTCCCAGGTCTACACCGCTGTTATTATTATTATTGTCTTTTTTGCAGGCAGCGGCAGTTGCCATTATAGCAGTGCCTGCACCAACAATTCCTAAAAACTTTCTTCTTGAAAATGGCTTAGCATTTGTCCCGTAAACCAGCTCCTGCTGATCTTCGTTTGTTTTTGTGTTTAACATAATAAGGTTGATTTAATTTGTAAAATTTGTTTTCTGAGTCGAATAATTAATAACTCAAGGTGACTTACGACCAAATGCCGTACCCGGATTGTAAAAGAAGTGAATAGGATAATTTGTAAAGTAATACTGCCAATTTAAAATGCCCCTGTAATTAATGCTGCCAAAGGATTATAGAACATTTTAGATAATTATATAATACACATATTTTTATTTTAGATTTAAGAATGATTTTTTTTTATTGAATGATAGAAGCAATCAGGCGATATAAGTCTACAATCCTTTTAAAGGGAATATAATTTTTTTTCTACATGAACCCCATTGTTTATTCTACCAAAGGATAATTATTTATTTCTCAATATTCATTCAATTGAATACTGAAAGCATGCAATAATTTTGTTCATGACAATAAAATGAATAAGCAGATTTTAGAAAAAAAACTGTGTTTAATAAGCAACCAACTATAATTTAACTCATTTACCAAACCGCCTGTTTAATTTTAACGTATAATTTATAAATAACCGGCTGTCAGGATTTTTTCTTTTAAAAAATAAGGCAATTTTTTCTTTCGATTAATGAGATATACTACTGCATATTACCTGATGTTACTTTATGTTACCGTAATGTTTAAGCCATTAATCCCTATTATCAGTGATGCATTATCACATACATTTTCAGAGACCATACATATTGAGACAGTACATGCTATATTAGGAAGTAATCATTTGGAAAAAGAACTGGCGGCCTCTGGTACAGATAATGCAAGTGGTAAAAATCAAAATACGCTTAATTCAGAAGAACCGGTTTTGGTACATGTGGTTGCCGATGAATTGAAATATAATTTTTACTTAAGCGCAGTCAATATAGATTATCCCTTTTGCAAACCTTATACACTCTCTTCAGTTTTCATATCTAAGGCAGGGCCTCCTCCAAAAGCCTGATAACATTTTTAAGAAATTTAATGTGTAAAGGAAGGCATGCACCTTAAGCAAGTGTATGCTTTCTATTTTCTTTATTTAAATAAACCTTATTTAAATAAGTTATAATTAAGGTTATGGCTATTAATATCTATAATATTAATTCAGAGTAGGCTTACATTTTTTATCTACCAAAATTTATTTATGCCTAAAGTTCTATTATTTATATTCATTCTTTTATTTTCAATTGCCGCAAAATCCCAGGTTAGCATAAGGGGAAGCGTAATTGACGATAAAACAAACCTGCCTGTAGCAGGAGCAACTATTACATTAATGCCCGCAGATATTTTTGCAGTTACCGATGCGAATGGCAGATTTTTCTTTAAAGGAAAATATGATACCAGTTCTTATGTTATCGTAAATAACATTGGTTATGCATCAAAAAATTTCAATGCTAATGAATTACGGAACAACAAAAACATAGCTATTACACAACAGCAAATAGAATTACAAAATGTAGTTATTGTTTCCAATGCAGGCGATATTTATAAACCTATAAGCCGTACTGATATTGCTATGCGCGGCGTAAACAATTCACAGGAAGTATTACGCATTATTCCGGGGATTGTAATAGGCCAGCACCAGGGAGGTGGTAAGGCAGAGCAAATATTTTTGCGTGGCTTTGATGCCGATCATGGAACTGATTTCAGGGAAGACGTTGATGGGTTACCCATAAATATGGTTTCTCATGCACACGGCCAGGGCTTTGCCGACAGTCATTTTATTATTCCCGAAACAATAGAAAGTGTGGATTTCAAAAAAGGCCCTTATACCGCAAGCAAAGGTGATTTTGCCACAACAGGTTTTGTTGATTTCAATACTAAAAATACACTCGACAATAATACGGTAAAAGTGGAGGGAGGTATGTTTAATATCTTTCGCGGACTTGGCATGTTTAACCTGTTAAGTGAAAAGGCTAAGGAGAAACAGCAATCGTGGTATGTTGCATCGGAGTACCGGTATTCAGATGCTTATTTTGATAATCCACAACATTTTAAGCGTTTTAATTTATTTACAAAATACAATGGCAGGTTATCAGAGCATAATTTCCTTACTTTATCTGCTACTACGTTCTGGAGTAAATGGGATGCCTCCGGCCAAATACCTGACCGGGCTGTGGACCAGGGCCTCATTGGTTTTTATGGAGCACTCGATCCTTTTGAAGGTGGATTAACTTACCGTACTAACGTCAACGCACAGTTGGTAAC
>DASYOM010000024.1:0-6762 GCA_036007765.1 Chitinophagaceae bacterium
CGCAGGAGCAATGCTACCAAAAGCTTACAAACCATTGGAAGCTATCCTCAAGTCAATTGATCTCAACAGATATGAATTTGAAAATGTAGAATTTCATTTTATTGGCACAGGAAAATCACCTGATGATGTTGATGGATATAATATTAAACCATTAGCAGAAAAATATAACCTGTGGCAGAATATTGTATTTGAGTATCCTAAAAGAATTCCCTATTTAGATGTTTTGACACATCTGAATATTGCTGACGGAATTTTTATTCTTGGGAGTACAGAAGCACATTATACCCCGTCTAAACTATACCAGGCTGTTCTTTCTGGCAAATCAATTTTGGCGGTTTTACATGACAAAAGTTCTGCCGTTGATATTGTAAATAAATCTAAAGGAGGGATGGTTTTTCCATTTAATGGGGAAGAGGAAATTAATAAAATTGAATATGAATTCCCCTATTTTTTCAAAGAATATAAGAATTGGCTTAAACATTTTGACCCCGCAAATGTGGATCAATCAGCCTTTAATAATTACTCTGCCAAAAATGTAACAAGTCAATTGGTAACATTAATTGAAAAGTCAATTTCATGATCAGGCTAGCAATTATTACCTCACATCCTATACAGTATAATGCACCCTGGTTTAGTTTATTAGCACAGAGCTTGGTAATTAAGCCAAAAATATTTTATACATGGTCGCAAACTGAAACAGGTGCAAAGTATGATCCCGGATTTGGTATAGCAATAGAATGGGACATTCCTTTGCTTGATGGTTATGCTTACACATTTGTCCAAAATACTAGTAAGAAACCAGGTAGTGATCATTTTGAGGGAATTATTAATCCCACACTCATAAATGAAGTAAGTGAATGGAAGCCAGATGCAGTACTTATAATTGGATGGAATTTTAAAAGCCACTTGAAAGCATTACGATATTTTCATAGTAAAATTCCTGTACTGTTCCGGGGTGATTCTACCTTGTTAGGCAACAGGAATTGGGTGAAAAGACTGATACGGTACATTCTTCTCAAATGGGTTTATAAACATGTTGATATGGCTTTATACGTAGGGACTGAAAATAAAAAATATTTTATTAAATATGGGTTAAAAGAAAATGAATTAGCATTTACACCACACGCAATTGATAATGATCGATTTTCTAAAATTGCCAATGCAGGAAAACTAAAGGCTCACAATTTAAAGAGGAATTTGAAAATTCCGGGAAGTGATAAAATATTATTGTATGCCGGTAAACTTGAATCTGTAAAAGATCCTGAAGTTTTGATACGCGCATTCGTAGAATCTGCCTTGACTACAGTTCATTTAATTATTGTTGGAAGTGGCCCTCTGGAGACAATATTAAAAGTTAAATACAAAGATGTTCCTGGCTTACATTTTATACCTTTTCAAAATCAATCAGACATGCCGATATATTATGAACTTTGTGATGTATATGTCTTACCATCCAAAAGTGAAACGTGGGGGCTTGCTGTTAATGAAGCAATGGCATGCGCACGTGCAGTAGTAGTAAGTGATAAATGTGGTTGTAGTACAGATCTTGTTATAGAGAAAATAAATGGAATGATCTTTAAGACCGGTAATATAAATGAACTATCAAAAAAACTAAAAATTATATTTGACAAAAGTTCAGATTTGATGCACATGGGGCGACATTCCTTACAAAAAATACAATATTTTTCATTCAATAAAATAGTAGAAACGCTGGAAATAATTTTACCTTCCCTCATTATCGAAAAGAAAAAATAAGTGCAATCATTATTTAAGTCAAATATAAATTGGGCGGTATATTTAGCCTTGGTAATCATTATTCGAATAGTATTTTTCAATATAAGCTGGTACTCTTATTTTGCAATTATCATTTTCTTATACCAATTTCTGTTGCTTTTTTATGCTGTTAATTATGTTATACCCATCAGGTATTTATTTGGAACATTAATGTGTTTGCAGTTTTTTGTAGGCCCAACTTTAGCATATAATGGATTAGATAAGCTGCAATATTTCTATTACCGAATGCAGCTCCCTGAGGATCAATATTTCGCTTATGCAATACCTGCGATTCTTTGTTTTATTGTGGGCTTGCACATCAATGCAGGAAATTTGAAAGGAGAGATTTTAAATGTGGAAGCAATCAAATTATTTACTAAAAATAAAATGAAACTACCTTACACCTTAATAGTAATTGGTTTTTTCGGAAGTGTGGCTTCATCATTTGTATCTTCAGAATTGAGCTTTGTATTTTATTTATTTGGAAGTGCTAAATTTATTGGCGTTTTTCTTTTAATATTAGGATCAAAAAATATAAAGCCTTTACCGCTGGTTATAGTATATGGCTCCATCATAGTTTCATCACTTGGAGAAGGCATGTTTCATGATTTAATAACATGGATCATATTTTTGGGATCTGTGTATGCTATTAAGTATAAGCCCAGTATTGCTTTTAAAAGTTTATTTGTTATTCTTTTTATACTGATGGTTGTAAGTATACAGTTAATAAAAGGCACCTTTAGAGATGAAATTAATGGAAACATTCAAGAAAGTGGTATGGATGCATTAAACAAAGCATACCAAGAAAATACAAAAAGACAAAGTTTTTTCAATTTTAATAGCCTTGCTACAAGTAATGTAAGAATAAACCAGGGATTTATAATTACCAATATAATGAATATGGTACCGAGGAAAGTACCTTATTCCGATGGCGCTGAAATGATGCAAATTATTAATGCGGCTATCTTACCCAGGTTTTTATCCCCAAATAAACTTAGTGCGGGTGATCTCACTATTTTCATAAAATACACAGGTTTGATAGTACGGGAGGGAACATCTATGGGCATAAGTTCCCTGGGGGATGCCTACTTAAATTTTGGGGCTATGGGAGGCAGCATTTTTATGTTCTTATTAGGGTTATTGTATAGCCAGGTGTTGAACGTCTTTTATAAAAACAGCAAAACCTTTCCCATATTGTTATTATTCTGCCCCCTGGTTTTTTATTACCCGATACGCCCGGATTGCGAGCTACAAACCATTCTTGGTCACCTTGTAAAATCGTGTATCCTTATTTATGTAATGCTTGTTGTATGGAGGAGTTATTTTAAAAATGCAGACCGTGTTTATCACAATAGAATGGTTTCGTCCGGCGTATAAAGCAGGCGGGCCCATTCAATCGATAGCTAACCTGGTACAAAATGTTCCGGATTACGAATACCGTATTTTTTGCTCAAATAAAGATGAGGATGGCAGCGTATTGTATGGAGTTACATTTGATGCATGGACAAATTATTCTGTAAACACCAAAGTTTGGTATGCTTCTAAAAATAGGGCCGCAACCTTAAAAAAAGAAGTAAAAGCAATACGTCCCCATACTTTATTTATTATTGGAATGTATTCTATCGTTTTCAACCTCGTTCCAATATTATTTTGTAAGGCGCCCAATAAAATAATTTCAGCCAGGGGAATGCTGCACCCGGGCGCTCTTGCGCAAAAAAAGGCAAAGAAAAAATTTTATCTCTCCTTATTGAAATTTTTTGGAATTAAAAATCGCTTTGCATTCCATGCGTCTGATGAGCAGGAAAAAATATATACCCGTAAAATATTCGGAGAAAAAACAAAGGTGTTTGTTGCCAATAATTTTCCGGCAATGCTTCCTGTCCTTCCTTCGCCCATAAAAAAAAATGGTTACCTGCAATTGATATCGATCGCGCTTATAAGTCCCATGAAAAATATTCTTCGTGTATTGCAGGCTGTTAAAAATTGTAGTCAACAAATATCTTATACCATCTACGGACCAGTTAAAGATGAAATTTATTGGAAGCATTGCCTTGAAGAAATAAAAAAAATGCCGGGAAATATCGTAGTGGATTATAAAGACGACATACACCCGGATGAATTGCCTGCAGCTTTAGCCACCGGTCAGGTATTCATTCTACCTAGTGAAAGTGAAAATTTTGGTCATGCTATTTATGAAGCATTATCAGCAGGCAAACCCGTTATCACCAGCAACAGTACGCCCTGGAATAATTTGGAAGTTGCAAAGGCAGGCATCAATGTTGCTCTTTCCAATACAAATGATATCACAATCGCTATAAATTTTTTTGCAGAAATGGATAATGAGGAATTTACAAAGTGGAGTAGATGCGCAAATGAATATTCCCAAAAAGCTATTGACCGGGAAGAAATAAAACGCCAATATCATAACATGTTTGCACAACTACAAAATTGATCATGGATCATAGAAAAAAAATAATTATTTATATATTAAAATTCATAGGTGCCTTCTGCCTTTTATATTTCGGAACCTTACTAATCATTGGCCTTGCTGTGCCTGGCGGGTATTACAGCCCCTTTGTACAACACAACCTGGATTTTGTAACTGCACTCAGAAATTCACTCATGTACACTTCCAAATGGATTTTATCACTTTTTGGATATGATTGCTATATCGGCGGGCCAACCTCATTGCGCTTGCGTGGTGGCAGGGGAATAAATATCGGCTACGATTGCCTGGGATATGGTGTTACTAGTTTCTGGCTCGCATTTGTTTTCGCCAACAAGGGAACATTCAAAAAAAAATTAGCCTGGATGGTATGCGGCGCCATAGCCCTGTGGATCATTAATATAATTCGCTTATCGCTTATGCTTGTATCAACAAACAATAACTGGAGCTTTCCATTTGGTTTTGATAATCATACCTGGTTCAATATTGTTGCCTACGGGTTTATATTTTTAATGATCTGGCTTTACGACAAGTCACAAAAAAAGCATCACATACAATCTAACCTTGTAGCTGGCAATGCCACTACAACTTTATAAATTAATTCTGCAAACACTTTTTCATAAATGATAATCCTGGGTATAAACGCTTACCATGCTGATGCATCTGCGGCTATTTTTGTTGACGGAAAATTGATTGCTGCTACCGAAGAAGAAAGATTTACCCGGGTAAAACACTGGGCCGGCTTTCCAAAAATGGCAATTGAGTTTTGTTTGAAAGAAGCCGGGATAAATTATTCGGATGTTGATCATTTCACCATCGGCAGGGATCCTAAAGCAAAGTTCTTTAAGAAATTATTATATGTAGCCAAACACCCTGCGGGAAGTTTTTCTGCAGTAAAAGATAGGATGGCAAACAGCAAAAAGGTATCGTCACTTGAAGAGGAGCTGGCTAAAATTTCCGGACAATCATCCAAAATTTTCGCCGGTAAAATTCACCAGGTAGAACACCATCGTAGTCATATTGCTTCCGCTTTCTTTGCATCGCCATTTGATGAGGCGGCATGTATTTCAATTGACGGTTCCGGAGATTTTACTACAACCATGATTGGTAAAGGCAAAGGAAATGAACTGCAAATCATTGATTCTGTTGATTTTCCACATTCTATCGGATTTTTTTATACAGCCTTTACGCAATTGCTCGGATTTCCACATTATGGCGATGAATACAAAGTTATGGGTATGGCACCCTACGGAAAGCCCGCATATGTTGAAAAATTAAAGGATGTTATTCTAACAAAAAACAATGGATTGTTTCAACTCAACTTATCTTATTTTAGAAATGCTACGAAAGGAGTGATCTCTTATGGCGACAATAATATTCCCAAAGTGTTACCGCTTTATAATGAAAAAATGATAAGGGTTTTTGGTAAGCCCCGTTTCGTGGAAGAACCGCTAAGCCAATACCACAAAGACCTGGCAGCATCTGTTCAAAAAATAACGGAAGAAGTTATTTTTCATATGCTGGAACATCTTCATAAAAAAACAGGTCTTGATAATGTTTGTATCGCAGGTGGGGTAGCGCAAAACAGTGTTGCCAATGGCAAAATATTACAAAGAACTTCTTTTAAAAATGTTTATATCCCTTCTGCCGGGCATGATGCCGGAATATCGATTGGCTCTGCATTGTACGTACAACACGCTGTTCATAAATATAACCGACAGCCGGCCATTACCACTGCATACACGGGAAGTGTATATACAAATAGCCAGGTTAAAGCATTACTGCTTTATAACCATATTCCATTTGTAGAGCTTGAAGATGATATATTGTTTGATCGCATTACTGATTGTATGATCAATGGGGGAGTTGTGGGATGGTTTAACGGGCATGCGGAATTTGGTCCCCGTGCGTTAGGCGGAAGATCTATAATTGCAGACCCGCGACGAACAGATGCAAAAGAAATTCTTAATATTAAGATAAAACGAAGGGAAAGCTTCCGCCCATTTGCACCTTCTATACTAAAAGAATATGTGCCGGAATATTTTGAATCCACGGGCGAAGTACCATTTATGGAAAAGGTTTACCAGGTAAAAAAAGAAAAACGTGCGCTTATTCCCGCTGTAACACATGTAGATGGTTCAGGGCGATTGCAAACAGTTGATAAAGATATTTCTCCCCGTTACTACAATCTAATAGATGCTTTCCGGATAAAAACCGGTATACCGGTTCTTTTAAATACTTCATTTAACGAAAATGAGCCTATCGTGAACACACCTGCTGAAGCCCTGGATTGTTATTTAAGAACTAATATGGATATGCTTGTCATGGAAAATATCATGATCTCCAGGAAATAAAAATTCACAATATATAAACTTAATATACGTTTCCTTATGTTGGTAAGATATTTGTAATAAAAAAATATAACTTTATAAATAATTATTCTTTCGAAACCTCTCGTTACCAATGAAAATTTCTTTAATAACTGTAACATATAATTCCGAAAAATACCTGGAAGATTGTATCAATTCTGTCCGTCAGCAGAG
>DASYOM010000025.1:0-15999 GCA_036007765.1 Chitinophagaceae bacterium
TCATAGTACTACCACCAAAGAAGCTGCCAGCCACAAAGGCGGTAAATATGGTAAGGGTGGGGACTTTCTTTACCGTTGGGGAAATCCGAAGAACTATCATCATGGAGATTCAGCCGATCAAAAATTATTTGGACAACATGATGTGAGGTGGGTTGAGAAAGGAAAGCCGGGAGCAGGCCACCTGACTGTTTTCGATAATGATCTTCCTACTGCGAGCCACATGCCTTACTCTGCAGTGTATGAATTGTCGACACCTGTTGATAGCAAAGGGAATTATGCTATGAATAAAAATGGAACATTCGGACCTGAAAAGCCTACATGGATGTATATGGCATCGGATACATTCTCTTTTTTCAGCGGTTTTATTTCGGGGGCTCACAGAATGCCCAATGGCAACACTTTCATTGATGAAGGAGCCAAGGCAAGATTTTTTGAAGTAACTCCTGAAGGAAAAATTCTATGGGAATATTTGAATCCTTACCGTGGTGATATGCGCATGCCAAATGGCGATCCTATTAATCCAATCCCGCTTACCTATTTTGCATTTAGATCAACGTTCATTCCGGCAGATCATCCGGGACTTGCAAATAAAAAACTGGAACCTTTGAATCCACAGCCGACAGTATTCAAATTGCCTGCAATGCCGCCGCCGCCAAATCAATAACACCTTAAAGAAATTTAGGTAATGTGAAAAGAGCCAGATAGGATTTTCTTTCAAAATCCGCAGCCCAAAGTATTTGTGATGCCATCGCAAGGCGATAAAAAATAATAACATATTCATTAGGATCAATGCTCTGCCATTATCACCCCGTTTTCTTTTACATAATCATTCCAATGATCTAACATCTGTTTGTATTTATCCGGGTATTGTTTTGATAAGTCATGTGATTCAGTGGGATCTTTTTCCATGTCGAACATTTCAAATTCACCATTGCCAAAAGGAGGTTCTATTTTTGTTATTTTCCATTTTCCCTGCCTGATAGCGCATCGTCCGAAAAGTTCCCATCCCATCACATAATCATCGTTATGAACGTAGCTTTTTTTCTTGGTTAAAAAAGGAAGTAATGATGCTCCTTTATAGGGAGTTATTTTTTTTCCCTTGTATATTGAAGGATATGTGGTGCCAGCCAGATCAAGGAACGTCGGTGCCAAATCCATGATGGTGCCGAAAGCTGTAATGATTCCGTTGCCTTCCTTTTGAAAAGGCATTTTTAAAATCATCGGAGTATGAATTCCTCCTTCCGCACTGTAACCTTTATAGAAGCTATTGACTGCACTTGATGCATGCGCCCATTGAGGCCCGTAAGCGATAAAAGAATTTGCAGTTCCCATGTAGGGGTAAGGGTTATGTTTATCTGGTGTTTCATTAAATTCAAATGCATCAGGCCCGTTATCAGATAAAAAAACAAACAAAGTATTATCGTATTCGTCAATCTCTTTTAAATATTGAATGAGCCTGCCAATATTATAATCAAGGTTATCAATCATACCTGCATAAATTTCCATTTTCCTGGCTTCGATTCTTTGCTCTTCTTTACCAAGAGATTTCCACTCAGGCAAAGGATCGCGTGTAATATAATACAAGCTGCCTTTTACCGCAGGAAGCTCCGGCAGGCTTACGTTTGCCGCAACAATACCTTTTTCCTGTAAACGATGAAAACGCAAAGACCTCAAACTGTCATAGCCTATATCGTATCGCCCGTGGTATTTCTCAATATATTTTGATGGAGCCTGCAAAGGCCAGTGGGGAGCCGTGTAAGCGGCGTACAAAAAGAAAGGCTTTTTGTCTCCATGATCTTCTTTGATAAAACTGACCATTTTATCTGTATAAAAATCTGTTGAAAATTGTCCATCAGGATAGTTGGTGAAATGACCGTCTTCCCAAAAAGAAGTTGAGTTAACATCCGGTTTAAAGTTATTTGAACAGGCATCAAGCAGGGAGTAGGTGCGCTCAAAGCCTTTTGCAGTGGGCGATTGATCTGCAGTCATACCTAAATGCCACTTCCCTGAAATGTAAGTATGATAGCCTGCATCTTTCAATAGTTGTGAAACAGCAACCACCCTGTTATTCAGGTATCCTTCATAGCCCGGCTTCCCAATTTGTTTGGGAAAATACTGCACATGTTCCGCCATATTTCCTAACCCTGCAATGTGGTTATCCGTTCCCGTTAGTAACATGGCCCGCGAAGGTGAGCAGGTAGCCGCTGTATAAAAATTGGTGAATATTTGACCATGATTTGCAAGCGCATCAATATTGGGTGTAGAAATTTCACTTCCAAAACATCCGAGGTCTGAATAGCCAAGGTCATCCGCTAAGATTAATACAATATTTGGCCTTCTCTCCGGCACTTGAGTCATAGTTTGTTTTTGTTTATTCCATGAAAAAAGCAAACAGGAGACAATGATTAAACACAGGCTACCGATTTTCATTAATAACCATTTTAAGTTTACTTTTGAAATCATATCATCTAAAGATAATCAATAGCTAATTGCACCATCAACCTAAAGGCAATTTAATAATGATTGCTAATGAATTAAAAACAGATGATGACTTGTGAATCCCACCTTCGATAATAGTTTACCTACTCTATTAAGAAAAAAAACTGATATGATTCACCAAATGTATAATAGTTATGAAAGTTTTGTTATTAGTATGTTTTGTCGTTATTGTTATTGCAGCTAATTCTCGAACATGGCTTTGGTCTTTTTTCTGTAGAAGATGAATTTGATCACCCAAATATTCCTTTGAATAGTACATTAAGCAGACATATACTTTATAAAATGAGAAACAGAAAATCGATACAGCATTTACCTTAACACAAATAAAAATATTACATGAACACAAATATTCCCGACAACTGGTACGAAAGTTTTTTCACCGGAATCAACTGCGAAATGTGGGAAAAAGCTGCAACGCAGGAATGGACAGATGCCGAAGTTGCTTTCATAAAAGATGTGCTTAATATACCCTCCGGCTCAACAATGCTGGATATGCCCTGTGGAACAGGAAGACATTCTGTAATGCTTGCCAGGCACGGATTTAAGGTAACCGCAATTGATATTTCTGAAACGTATATAGCTGCATTAAAAGAGAAAGTAGCTAAAGAAAATTTATCCATTGAAGTGATTGAAGGAAATATTTTATCACTTGAATTAAAGAATACTTTCAATGGTGCATTTTGTTTTGGCAACAGTTTTGGATATTTTGATTATACAGGCATGGAAACGTTTGTACAAAAGGTTTCATCCTCCTTGAAGCAGGGTGCAAAATGGATCATTAATTCAGGCTTGATGGCTGAAAGTTTTCTTGCAAAATTTATCAAAGAAAAAAAGTATGAGCTTCCGGATCTAATTATGGAAATCAACAATGACTATGATGAATGGAATAGTTGTTTGCTTACCACATTAACCTATACAAAAAAATAACAAACAGGAAGTGCATCGCTTTAAGCACCATGTATATACCATTGCCGAAGTAATCAGGTTGCTGGCTAAGTTTGATTTAAAAACTATAGCCTTATATAGCTCAACTGATAAAGCTATATTCAATTTAGGCGATGCACAAGTATATTTAGTAGCAGAGAAAATATTGTAACATATACTAACTGTAGCAAAATAAAACAAGAACCACCAACAAACATGCAAAATAAAACATGGAAATTAAAGCTCACGCTTCTTCTGGTGAGTAGCCTTACGATAATATCTGTAATTACTATTTCACCTGCATTACCACAAATGACCATTGCTTTCTCTGATGTTAAAAATGCGGCGTTTCTTGTTAAGTTAGTTTTGACCATTCCTGCATTAATAATTGCAATTTTCTCACCCATTACAGGAAGGCTTATAGACAGGTATGGCAGATTAAGAATTTTATGGTTTTCATTGGCCCTCTATGCCATATCAGGGTCGGCCGGGTATTATCTTAATAACATTTATCACATCCTGATATCGAGGGCTGTACTTGGCTTATCCGTAGGCATGTCCATGACTATAGTGATCACATTAATAGCCGACTACTTTGAAGGTATGGAGCGACAAAAATTTGTTGGTTTGCAGATAGCGTTTATGTCACTTGGCGGCATACTCTTTATTGGATTGGGTGGCATTCTTGCAGATGTTGGCTGGAGATATCCTTTCCTTATTTATTTATTTTCTCTAATGGTTCTTCCGCTTGCCATTATGTTTCTTGAAGAACCAGCAATCGTCCAAAAAAATAAACTGGTTAACAAACACATGAAGGCACCCGGAATAATATGGATGCTATTTTTCAATACGATGTTTATGTGGATTGTTTTTTTCTTAATACCTGTGCAAATACCCTTTCATCTAAAATCACTTGGAGTTGAAAAAAATTCATTGATAGGAGCTGCTATTGCAACAAGTACGGCCTTCTCCGCTGTTTCATCTTTTTCCTATTCAAAAATAAAAAGCCGGTTTAGTTTCCTTTCTGTTTTTGCTATAGGGTACTTTCTTATGGCTGCGGGATTTGTTTGCATATCTATCTCGCACTCTTATTTGCTGGTTGTAATTGCGATGATTCTATCAGGATTAGGTATGGGTATGATGATCCCAAATACTAATATGTGGGTAATGAAAATTGTTCCGCCTGAAATCAGGGGAAAGGAAATAGGGAAGCTTACAACTTTTTGGTTCTTTGGTCAGTTCTTATCGCCGATTATTATATTCCCGGTTTTAAAAACTTTATCGCTCTCCTCTACATTTATGCTTGCTGCGGGATTTCTATTGCTGATGTCTTTGGGATTTCTGGCTTTTCATTTCACCAAGGCCGGAAGATCAGTTATACAATAAGATTACAATCTTTTTTACTTGCAGAAAAATACTCCTTAGTGGTTCGGTTTTTGTAATATTTTTTTAAAAACAAATTATGACCGATAAAACAAATGAAACTGGTATGGATCAAACAATCAACAAAATAACCAGGCTAATGATAAGAAAGTTGAAGGATCGAATACTGTGAAAAATCCTGATGACTGGACTACCGGAGACGAGCCAATGACGGGTGCCCAGCATTCCTATCTCAAAACACTATCTGACGAAGCAGGAGAAACATTAAATGAAAATTTAAGTAAGGCAGAAGCGTCTAAAAGAATTAATGAGCTACAGCAAAAGACAGGAAGAGGTTTGAATAATTAGGGTATTATAAATCCCACTTGGGTAATAAAAATATCAGGCATATCTTTTTGAAATAAGATGATGGAAAGATTATATTTCTTTCGCGCCTTCCACCAATACAGAAGTAACATTATTCAAAACTTCGACAAAACCACTTTGAATTTCATAACTTGAAGTTGCAGTTTTATCTTTTAATATTTTAAGCTTTCCAGCTTTTAATGCACTTACAAGCGGAGCGTGCTTTTCCAAAACTTCAAAACTACCATCAATACCCGGGAGTTGCACTCCATATACATCTCCACTAAATATTTTTTTTTCTGGTGTTAATATTTCTAATGTCATAGTTCATTAATTAGCTGATTAGCTAATTGGCTAATTAGCCAATTAAGCACTCGCTGCTTCCATCATTTTTTTACCTTTCTCAATAGCATCTTCCAGGTTGCCTACCAGGTTAAATGCAGCCTCAGGATATTCGTCAACTTCGCCGTCCATAATTGCATTAAACCCGCGAATAGTATCTTCAATAGGAACCAATACACCTTTTAACCCAGTGAATTGCTCAGCTACGAAAAACGGTTGTGAAAGAAACCGTTGCACTCTGCGTGCACGGCTTACCGTTAGTTTGTCTTCATCACTCAACTCGTCCAGGCCAAGAATGGCTATAATATCCTGCAATTCTTTATATCGCTGTAAAGTTAATTTCACCCTGTTAGCACAATCATAATGTTCATCCCCCACAATAGCAGGAGTTAAAATTCTTGAGGTTGAATCCAGGGGGTCCACCGCAGGATAAATTCCAATATCCGCAATCTTCCTGCTTAATACAGTCGTAGCATCTAAGTGGGCGAATGTTGTGGCTGGTGCAGGGTCAGTTAAGTCATCAGCAGGAACATACACGGCCTGCACAGATGTAATGGAGCCATTTCTTGTTGATGTAATTCGTTCCTGCATCAAGCCCATTTCAGTTGCAAGTGTTGGCTGATAGCCCACCGCCGAAGGCATCCTTCCAAGCAAAGCAGAAACCTCTGAACCTGCCTGGGTAAAACGGAATATATTATCAACAAAAAATAAGATGTCTTTTCCTTTTCCGGTGCCATCACCATCACGGAAATATTCAGCAACCGTTAATCCACTCAATGCTACCCTGGCCCTCGCACCCGGGGGTTCATTCATTTGCCCGAAAACGAATGTTGCTTTTGACTCTTTCAATTTTTCCATATCCACTACATCAAGGTCCCATCCACCTTCTTCAAGACTGTGAATAAATTTGTCACCATAATTCATAATCCCTGCTTCAATCATCTCACGCAAAAGATCATTGCCTTCCCTCGTTCTTTCTCCCACGCCTGCAAACACAGATAATCCACTGTATGCCTTGGCTATATTGTTAATCAATTCCTGTATCAATACAGTTTTGCCAACGCCGGCTCCTCCAAAGAGACCAATTTTACCACCTTTTGCATAAGGCTCAATAAGATCAATAACTTTTATACCTGTAAAAAGTATTTCGGAAGTAGTACTCAAATTTTCAAAAAGTGGCGGCTTGCTATGTATTGGGCGGCCATTCTTTTTACTTACCTGGGGCAAACCGTCAATCGCATCACCGGTCACATTAAATAAACGACCATTGATTTCATCGCCAACAGGCATCAGGATTGGCGATCCAAGATCTACTACTTCCATACCGCGGGTAAGGCCTTCTGTACCATCCATGGCAATACAACGCACACTATCTTCACCAAGGTGTTGCTGAACTTCCATAATTAGCGTATCCCCATTTGGCTTGGTAAGTTCCAATGCATGAAATATTTCCGGAAGTTTATTTTCGTCCGCAAAATGCACGTCAAGAACGGCACCGATGACCTGTATTATTTTTCCAATATTTGCCATAAAATATTAATGATTAGTCGGGTTTTAAATTGGCGGCAAAGGTAAGGGGATAGAGCCAAAAAGTCAAACCGATTAAGAGAATTATCCTTTTAAAAAAGTTTCTGAATTAATTTTTTAGAACCTACCACGAATTCTCTAAAATGATCCGGAATTTATCTTCTTCGCTATACAGGATCAAAGTGTATAGCTGCATGTATACAGCGGTCTGCTATCTTTTTACTAAAAAGTTCATCAAGAGGAAGCAATAAATCAGGTAATTTCACAATTTTAAAATATTAATTTCTGAATATGAAAGTAACCGCCCTGGGATTTTGCTTTTTTGTTTTAAATCTCGTTTCACATGCGCAGGACTCTTTAAATTCCAATAAAAAGTTGGTTTTGCCAAACGGATGGGCTCTAACCCCTGCCGGCCATGGATACCTGCTCGGCGATCTGCCTTTAAGTATTGCAGTTAGCAAATCAAAACGTTTAATGGCTGTGACTAATAATGGGCAAAGCACTCAAAGTATCCAGCTTATTGATGTTGCCTCTGAAAAAATATTGGATAATATAGAAGTGACAAAAGCATGGTTAGGATTGAAATTCAGTGCCAATGAAAAATTTTTATATGCCTCTGGCGGAAATGATAATTGGATATTAAAGTATGCTATAAAAAATAAGAAGATAATACTGCAGGATTCATTAAAGCTGGGTAAAAAGTGGCCCAATAAAATATCACCGGCAGGAATAGATATTGATGATGAAAAAAATGTATTGTACGTCGTTACAAAAGATAACAATTCACTTTACCTGTTGGATTTAAAAACTAAAAAAATTATCAACAAATATTCCTTAGATGCAGAGGCATACACATGTATACTTTCGCCGGATAAAAAAGAATTGTACATCACTTGCTGGGGTTGCAATAAAATAATTGTATTTAACACAGCTACTAAATTTTTTACACATACAATAAATGTTGGCAGTCATCCCAATGATATTTGCTTAAGTAAGAATGGCAAATATTTGTTTGTTGCCAATGCAAATGATAATTCTGTTTCTGTAATAAATACTTCAGCAAAAAAAGTAATTGAAACATTAACCACTTCATTGTATCCTGATGCCCCACAAGGCTCTACTACCAATGGGCTTGCATTAAGCCCCGATGAAAAAACACTTTACATTGCCAATGCTGATAATAATTGCCTTTCAGTATTTGACGTGAGTGAGCCCGGTAAAAGTATTTCGAAAGGATTTATTCCCACCGGTTGGTATCCCACATGCGTAAAAGCAATTGGCAATAAAATTTTTGTAACTAATGGCAAAGGATTTTCTTCTTTTGCAAATCCTGATGGACCTGATCCTATCGGAAAAAAAGAGCAGCTTGAGTTCCAGAAAGGTGATACCGCTAAAGTAAAGACCGTACAATACATTGGTGGGCTATTTATAGGAACTATGTCAATCATTAATGTTCCTGATGCAAAACAACTTGCATTGTATTCGCAGCAGGTATATCAAAATACGCCTTATACAAAAGAAAGAGAATCTTTGTCGCAGGGAGAAGATGGTAATCCTGTTCCGAAAAAGATAGGAGATTCCTCGCCAATCAAACATGTGTTTTACATAATAAAAGAAAACCGCACTTACGACCAGGTGCTTGGTGATGTAAAGGAAGGCAATGGAGATACAAGCCTCGTGTTATTTGGAGAAAAAATTACACCCAACCAACATAAGCTGGTAAAAGATTTTGTTCTTCTCGACAATTTTTATGTAGATGCCGAAGTAAGCGCTGATGGCCATAACTGGAGCATGGGCGCTTATGCTAACGACTATCTTGAAAAGAATTGGGTAACAAGTTACGGCGGCCGTGGCGGCACTTATGATGCAGAAGGAACACGTGAAATTGCCAATAATAAAAATGGATTCATTTGGGACAATTGCAAAAGGGCAGGCGTATCCTATAGAACCTATGGAGAATTTGCTGATGATTACAAACCTAATCTGCCGGTGTTAAAAAATCATTTTTGTCCCTATTATACGAGTTGGGATCAAACGGTACGTGACACTACAAGAGTAGGACAATGGAAAAGAGACTTTGACTCACTGGTAAGCGTAAACGCTTTACCCCAGCTTAATACTTTGCGGATTATAAACGATCACACTGAAGGTTTAAGAAAAGGCAGGCCAACACCTTTTGCTCACACCGCAGACAATGATCTTGCAGTAGGAATGTTTATAGATTACTTAAGTAAAAGCCCGGTGTGGAAAGAAAGTGTTGTTTTTATATTAGAAGATGATGCACAAGATGGCCCGGATCATGTGGATGCGCACAGGAGCCCTGTTTATATTGCAGGCCCTTTTGTAAAAAGAAATTTTATTGACCATACACCTTACACCACTACAGGTGTACTTAGAACGATTGAATTGATTTTGGGCCTTCCACCGATGAGCCAATATGATGCAGCTGCGACTCCTTTGTGGCGCTGCTTTACATCAACTCCCGACGAAACTGTATTCAACCATTTACCTCTTCAGACAGATATCACAGAAAAAAATACTGTCACTAACAACCTGTCTGAAAAAAGTGCTGCATTTAATTTCACAAAAGAAGATGCAGTGAACGATGCAGAATTTAACGAGGTGTTATGGAAAGGAATTAAAGGAATGAATAGTGTGGTGCCTTCTCCAAGAAGAGCCGCATTTTTAAGTGTAAGGAAAGATACCAAAGATGATGATGATTAAGACTTCACATAAAAGCCAGACGGAGAAGGCAATAGGAATTATGAAGCAATTATTTACCCTACAACTCTTTTACCAATTTTTCAAGCTCTATTTCTTCCAGGACACTTCGGATAGAATTATTATTATCCCAATGCCATTTTATTAAACTTATTTTTCCTTCGCTAATTTCTATTCCGGTAATATCACCATCATTGTAGCAACAACATCCGCTGTTAAAATAGGTAGGCCGCAGCCTGCTTTTAACAGAGCTGCGTTCAATTTTATTTTCATTAATTGTATTATTAGGATGGTCAGAATATAAGCCTGCCGCAAATACAGGTTTATGTGTATGGCCTGTTATAAGTAAAAGATTTTCTTTGTGGCTGCTCCATTCATACATCAAAATATTATGTCTATCTCTCAATACAAAATCTTTTGCGGGGGTATTTACATTTATTTCAAGATAGCGCTGAAATGGACGCCAGATATGACTAACAAGCCATGTACTTACGCCATTATTATCGCTTAGTTTATCTCCCTGGTGACCGTGTGTTAAAAAAACTGATAAAGGTTTGTTGTTGATAGTTGTATGCAGTAAAATTCCTTCCCATACCGGTAAGGGCAAATCGAAAATATCTTTAAACCATTTATTAACTTCAAGTTTGTCTTTCCATGTCAGGTCATGATTGCCGAAAGTTTTATAGTATTTTTTCTGATGATGAAATCTCGCTTCAGATTGCAAAGCGGTTACATTTTTTGAAATTACCTGTTCAGGCTTGTATTTCCATAGTTCTTCACTATCTCCCAAATTAATATAGTGAAATTGATTGCTGTAATAGTAATCAAGTGCTGCTAAATAATTTTTTTCATTGCTTGCAAAATCATCCCCATGATCCCTGTTGCCTTTATGATGATCGCTAAAGATTATAAATTTATCGGTGCTAAAATCTACTTCAAGTCTTACACCGCGCTTGCCAGGCCTTTCCTTTAAATTTCGCAACAACTTACTCAAAGATTTAAATACTTCTTTCTTATCCGGAGCTGACGCGTTTGATGCAAGCCTTGTAAGTAAAGGGCCTAGTATTTTTTTTAAGAATTTTTTCAAAATATAATGAAAGATATGGCTGAACTATAACCGGAATATTTATTGATAAAATTTCTATTTTTCAAAAAAAAAGCCATTAATTTCTCTTGCTACTAAAATATTTCCCAATAACAGGCAAGCGTTGGAATTCTTTTGATTCTACCTGTAAAATAAACCACACATATATTGCAAGTAATATCGTTGCAGTGACAAGGCTAACTGTATTTCCTTTGAAAAACGATACTATGCCTGAGTGAATAAAATATAGAAGGACAACTATCACAACATAAGCGGAAAGCTTTTTCCATGCATACGGTATAGGATATGATTTTTGTCCCCATAAATATGAAATTACCATCATACTGCCATAGCAAAAAAAAGTGGCCCAGGCACAAGCCATGTAACCAAAATAAGGAATGAAACTAAAGTTTATAATTAAAGTAATCGCTGCACCTATCAGTGTTATATAAGCTCCTGAAATCGTTTTATGAGTAAGCTTATACCAAATGGATAAATTATAATAAATACCCAGGAACATATTTGCTAATAGTAATATCGGAACAACTTTCAGGCCTGTCCAATAAATTTCTTTGCTTAAAAAATATTTCCAGATATCAATATACATTGCCACCACCAGGAACATAACAGTAATTGTAATTACAAAAAATTTCATCACTCTTGCATATACTTTTTGCGGGTTTTGTCCTTCTGCCTGTTTGAAGAAAAATGGCTCCGCTCCCATTCTAAAGGCTTGTATAAAAAGAGTAATTAAAATTGACAATTTGTAACACCCGGAATAAATAGCCACTTCGTTTTTTGCCGCAGTAATATCTCCTACAGGTGCAAGCCATGTAAGCATGATGCGGTCAAAAGTTTCATTGATCATTCCGCCGAAACCAGCAATAACCAATGGCAAAGAATAAATCATCATTGTTCCCCAAACCCGTTTATCGAATTTAAATTCAAAAGATAAAAACTCTTTCTGCAAAAGGGTTAACGCAAAAAAAGAGGCGCATAAATTAGCAACAATCACGTAACCTACACCATAACCGGGTTTATAAAAAGTAGCAATAAATCCGTAAGGGTTTTTCTTCGCAAGTGCGGGGCAAACAGAAATCAGGAAATATGTTATTGCGATCTGTAGAACAATTGTTGATAATCTTATCAAAGCATACTTGCGCGGCCTTTGATCCAGCCGCAGTTTTGCAAAAGGCAATGTAGATACAGTATCAAGCCCAATGATAAGAGCAGAGTAAGTAATGAATTCCGGGTTATTATCTAATCGCAATAAATGCGCTATTGGAGATCGTAAAAAAATAAGAAGAATGGTAAGAAAAAAAGTACTGCATAAAATTGAAATAGTAGCTGTACTATAAATATTTTTTTTATATTCTTCTTTGGATGCAAACCTGAAATACGCAGTTTCTATACCATAAGTAAAAATTACATTTAAAAAAGGAATCGCAGCATACATGATGCTCATATCACCATAACCGGTACTCGATAAGGTTAATGTTAAATAAGGGGTGAGCAAATAAAATAAAAATCTTGCAGCTATAGAACTTACCCCATACCACATCGTTTGTCCCGCCAATTTTTTTATGCTGCTCAAGTGCTGGATTTTTTAAAAAAGCCCAAATTTACTTTTATAATCTTTAATGAAGGTGAAGGAAAATTAAGGCTGGGAAAATCTTTTGTTATTAAGAAAAGATGTATCCTTTAAAGTATGCAGGAAATACACTATGTCATCTCTTTCTGCATCAGTAATATTAAGCGATTTCCTTAATGATGAATCAAGTGTTCGGCTCATTTGAATTCCGTTACGGTAATGATCAACTACTTTGTAGAGTGAATATAGTCTTCCGTCATGCATATATGGAAACGTTACTGAAACATTGCGAAGGCTGGGGACTATAAATTTCAATGAATCTGCAGAATTGCCTGTAATTCTCATTCTTCCATAATCTTTCATATAATCATTTAAGGTAAGACCATTATTTCGATATGAATTATCAGTAAACAAAGGCTCTTTGTGGCAGCTTGCACAATTAATTTTATATAATTCATAACCTCGCGCTTCTGCAGAATTAAATTTATCTCCTCCCCTTTTTACGTTATCATATTTTGAATTGGCCGATACCATAGAACCTACAAATTGTGCAATCGCTTTTAGCATTCGCTGACTGTTAATCAGATTGCTACCAAAAGCAGATTTGAACATTCGTATATAAGATGTGTCCATTCTCAATTTCTGCAAAACAGAATCAACATTTTCAGCCATCTCGTTTGAAGCAGTCATTGGTGAAAGCGCCTGTACTTCTATATGATTGATTCCTCCATCCCAGTGGTATGATTTTTTCCATGCAAGATTAAATAATGGAGGTGCATTGCGTGTAGTAAACTGATCATGAAAGCCATGACTAAGATCGTGGTCGTATGTAGCAAAAGCAGCGAACTGCTGGTGACAGGAAGCGCATGCAAAATTTCCATCTTTACTCAATCTGCCATCATAAAACAATTTCCTTCCCAACTGAAACCCTTCTTCAGTAAGTGGGTTATTTGAAAAAATATTTGAAGGAGGCTTTGGCCATCCATCAGGAATAATAAATTTTAAGGGTGTAGTATTATTAATTTGAAAAAGCCTTGCTTGATTTTTTTTACCGGCATCAAGTATGAGGGTATTTACTGCGGTAAATAAAAAAAACAATATCGTTATCTTACTTTTCAATGCTATCCAGAGATTATTTTTTTAACGCTGAACATCTTTGCATAATTATCGCTTACCGCCAAAGCAAACTTTCCCGGTGAAGTAATGTTTGCGTGTTCAGCAATTTTAATATCGTTGGGATCTTTCCACCAGGTGTTGATATCAGCATTAATAATGATCTCAGTTGTTTTGCCTGCTTTAAGCTCTAAACTTTTATTATCCTTAAAATCAAGTTGTATTTTTTTAATCACGTTGTAAGGGCCTGCATAACCTCCAATATGAAATTCATATTTATTATTAACCAGTTTCGAGGAAGATGAGTTGCCTTCCATCTTTGCCATTACGTACCCGCTGTTCCATGTCCAAAACATATCTTTTGTTGGATCAAGATCATCAGTTTGGGCTCCCGAAAAATTGCGGAGGCTATCCACACCTAATAAAAACTGCAAAGAGTTATAGTTCCCTGCGGGTATCTTAAAATTAAAGCTTTGCGATTCTTGTTTGTTTTCATCAACGAGGTGATAACTATTTTTCTCTTTGAATGAATTTACAGCATTGTTCAAAGAAACATTTGTGATATAATATCTTAGTTTAGAAATTGTATATTTTTCTTCAAATGGATTAGCGTAGACTGAATCGTTTAAAACAATCCTGGAATTATTTATAGTATTTATAAAAGTAATTTTTACCGTAGATTCATCAGCAGGAGATTCATTTTTTATATCATTAAAAGAAAGAAAAAATGCAGAAAAAATTATTAAAATAATCAGCGTCTTGTTTATTTTAAATTTAATCATCAGAAGTATTTATTTTTTTACGCCCTTGCTTAATGAAGCCTTTTTCTTTTTTTGCTTTTATTCTTTTTAGTTTAGAAGCTTTAGTAGGTTTTGTGGGTTTCCGTTTTTTTCTTTTAATTAAAGCGTTATTCACTAAGAGGTGAATTTTTAAAATTACTTCGTGTTTGTTTCCCAGTTGTGATCTTTCTGTTCTGCTTTTAACCAGGAGATATCCTTCATCTGTTATTTTATTAACGAGTTTTACCTTAATCATCTCTTTTTGCTCATCAGTTAAAATAGCTGATAAGTCTACATGAAACCAGCCTTCCACCATTGTTTCCACTTTATTTACATTCTGCCCTCCCTTTCCCCCGCTACGTGCCGTTTTAAATTGTATTTCTTTTAAAACATTTACCATTCTCTAAAATTACAAAATAATGAAGGAGGAATGCCTGTTACAGCGTTACAGTGGTATAATGTATAATTTGTTAATAGTTAATTTTTATAAGAACAAAAAAATTGACATTTTTGCATATAAGCACAGTAAATGAAGTTAATAAGCATATACAGTTCCCTTTGTGAAAGAAAGGCCTCAGGCAAAAAATCATTTGCTGTATTAATTGACCCTGATAAAGTGGATGATGAAAAAATACATCATCTTATTAAATTGTGTTTGCATGCGAGGGTTGATTATTTTTTGGTTGGAGGAAGCCTGGTAATTTCTAATTACCTCGATGAATGTGTAAGAATCATAAAAACAAATTGCTCCATACCTGTTATATTATTTCCCGGCAGCCCGAGCCAGGTATCGAAATATGCTGATTCTCTCCTCTATCTTTCGCTGATAAGTGGCCGTAATCCTGAGCTGCTTATTGGCCAGCACGTAGTAAGCGCACCTTTTATAAAACAAAGCGGGCTTGAGATTATGAGCACTGGTTATATGGTAATTGATGGCGGCGCTCCAACAACAGTTTCTTATATTTCCAATGCAACACCATTGCCTGCAGATAAAAATGAAATTGCCATGTGCACCGCAATGGCAGGTGAAATGCTAGGTATGAAATTAATTTATATGGATGCGGGAAGCGGAGCTAAAAGGCCTATTTCTGAAAGTATGATCGAGAAAGTTTCTAATTGCACCTCTGTTCCATTAATTGTTGGTGGCGGCATTTCCGATCCTGAAAAAGCATACCTGAATTGTAAAGCCGGCGCTGATGTAATAGTGGTAGGAAATGCCATTGAGAAAGATGAAAGATTAATTATGGAAATGGCTGCGGCAGTACATTCTGTACCTATTGTAACAGATATTAATTAATCATTAATTAATATTCTAACAATATATTTCCTTCTATTATTTTTATAAATATTCTAACTGAGCAATTCTTATGTTTCATCTAAGAACAGATTCTAATCTAACTCCTCCCCTAAATTGATAAATACTTTTGCCACTATCATTTTGCATGACGATTTTATATGCATATTGAAGTTGAGAGATACCAGGTAATAAATGAATGTCTAAAATTCTTCAAGACACAAAGGCTGAAATTTCTTTCAGCCTTTCGTGGAGAATATCGGGGTCGAACCGACGACCTCTTGCATGCCATGCAAGCGCTCTAGCCAACTGAGCTAATTCCCCTTAAAAAAAATTATTCTGTAAGGAGTGCAAATATAAAAGAGATTTGTATAACCTTATAGCCTTACCATCATTC
>DASYOM010000026.1:0-9707 GCA_036007765.1 Chitinophagaceae bacterium
TCATCATACTATCCGGGGACCTGCGCTGAGAATTTGAAATCAACGAAGAGCATATGGCTATTGCCAGTAAACATCGCCTCGCGGTTATTCCAGCTTTTCTCAAAATTGCAGTTGACATTACACTTACGTTTTAAAAAATAACTATAAGGGAAGAAGGGTAATAAATTTTGTTCCGGCTTTTTCTTTCATCTCAATTCTTATTTACTGTCTATGCACTTTTATAATTTCATAACGTGTCACAACCATAATTTATATAGGCAAATAAATTTTGAATTTGCTTTCTTCACCTTCGGCTGTCTCTACTGCTATTTCACCACCATGCGCTTTAATAATATCATAACTCAAACTCAAACCCAAACCTGTTCCTTGTCCTGTTGGTTTTGTAGTAAAGAAGGGTTGAAAAATTTTATCTACAATATTTTGCGGAATGCCATTGCCATTATCTTCTACTACAATTTCAATCTTGTCATTTATTTTTTTTGTTTGAACTGTGACTATTGGCTGATAATTTTCAGCAGAAGCTTTCTTTTTTTCGTTCACAGCGTAAAACGCATTGTTGTATAAGTTCAATAACACTCTTCCAATGTCTTGCGGTATAATATTTATCTTACCAATTGCATTATCAAAATCTGTTTTAAAATCTGCGTTGAATTCTTTATCTTTTGCACGAAGCCCATGATAACCCAATCTTAAATATTCATCACACAAAGCGTTAATATCTGTCAGCTCTTTTACACCTGCGCTTGTCCGTGAGTGTTGCATCATTCCTTTTACAATGGCATCAGCTCTTTTGCCATGATGATTTATTTTTTGTTCATTGTTCATTACATCATTTGCAATGGCATTTGCATCATCAATATTTCCTTTATTCATTTCATCTTTCATTTCAGCAAGCAATTCCCTATTTACTTCAGAAAAATTATTAACGAAGTTTAATGGGTTTTGAATTTCATGCGCAATGCCTGCGGTGAGCTCTCCAAGGGAAGCCACTTTTTCCCGCTGTACTAATTGAGATTGTGTGGATTTTAAATTTAAAAGTGTTTTCTCCAAAACAATATTAGCTTTTTGTTTTTGGCGATTATTACGATAAAGTATCATGGCAATTAATAGAAAAATTCCTATGGCTGTAAGCAACGCAACCACCTTTATTTTGTTTTCAGACCTTTCTTTTTCCTGCTGGATCTCTTTTTGCCTTTGTATAATTTCCTGCTCTAGTTGCTGTTCATTAATCGTTAAAAGCTGAAGCTTGTGAAATTTTTCAGGACCAAAAAGGCTATCTTTTAAAGTCATTGATATTTCCTGGTAATGAAATGCACTGTCGATCTTATTTCTTTCTTTATAAAGTTTTGCAAGCAGGTTGCTGGCTTCAAGCATCCACGTTTTTTCAAAAGATTTTTGATTACTTATAAAAGCAAGACGGGCATAGTGCATGCTGGAATCCGGTTGGTTTAGTGTGTAGAATAATTCAGCTAACCGGTATTGAGCTGAACCCAAATTAAGAAGGTCGCCGATTTGGATTGCCTCCTTATAATGGCTCAGTGCCTGGGCCTGATTCCCTAAATCAGATTGAATAACGCCAAGGCGTGTTAGTATCAATGCTCTTTCAGGACCAGGTGGTAAATCCTTATCTAAGATTTGCGCTTTTTGTTGAAAAAATAATGCTGAATCTTTCTTACCAAGTTTTTCATAAGCATGGCCAATATTAGAAAAGCGAAAGCCGGTAAACTTTTTTGCCTCCCTTAAGGAAGATTTGTCGTTAATTTCTTTTGCCTGGTAAAGATAATTAAGTCCCTGCCTGTATTCGCCAAGGTCAACATAAGCTATTCCGATAAAGTCTAAACTGTTTGACTCTATTTCCTTGTCTTTTATTTCTCTGCCGATACGTAAGGCATTGAACAAAGCCTCTAACGCCTGCGGGAAATCTCCTGTGGTGTGCGAAGCCTCTCCAAGCGCATTTAATGCATCCCCTTCTCTTTTGGAATAATTTAGTTTCCGTGCCAAATCCACCGCTTCTTTAGCTATAATGATAGCAGAGTCCGGATTCATGAAAATGTAGAACCACGCTATGGCAGTTATAGCATTTACTTCAGTTGTATCTTTTCTTTGCTTGCTTATTATATTCCTGAAACTATCTATTTCATTTTGTTGTGCACAAACAACCTGGATAGTCAATAAAAAAAATACTATTGAGATTATATTCTTCATTGCCTAATAAGTTTAAATTTATTTCTTTAGCGGAAGCTGAATTAGAAACGCACTTCCTTCACCTTCTTTGCTTTCCACATGTATTTCACCACCGTGTGCTTTAATAATATCATAGCTTAAACTCAATCCCAGACCCGTTCCTTGTCCTGTGGGTCCCTGCTAAATTAAATTATCCTGAATCAAATAGAGTTAAAAGTGCATTCTGCTTCGAATTTTTATTCTACACACTTTGCTTTGCTTTGCTTATGAAACCCCGGCCGCACCAAGAGTTTCCATTTATAATGTTTCATACCCCTTTAAAAAATACTACATTTTAAAATCCTGTATTTGAATTATATTGTTTTAGTAATAAACTCTATTCTTCAAACTTCATCTGTATGAGAATTTTTATAACGATTTTTTCATTGCTTGCACTTATAATTGTATCGCTTTCCTTTTCAGTTTCCAAATCTTATTCATTAAAAAGAGTTTTTGAAGACAGCCTTGAAAAGGACAGGATGAAATATATGAATGAAGTTCTGGCTTCTATAAAAGGCAAAGAAAAAATGCAAGCCGATTCAGTATTTAAAAACTGCAGGTAATAAAAGGAGAAGGCTCAATTTCGGCTGAACATCTTTTGTGGATGATGAACTGGGGATGGAGTGTGGAATTAGGTATTAGCTGCTCTTATTGCCATGATGTTAATAATTGGGCATCGGATATAAAGCCTGTAAAAAATATTACCAGGGGTATGTGGAATATGAGAGTGAAAATAAATAAAGAAATTCTTCCGGGCATAACAAATCGTAATTACGAAACTAGTCCGGCAGTCAGTTGCATAACATGCCATAGAGGAAGCCCCATTCCGACAGAAAAATAATATGAAATGATTTCCCCACGTTAGTAACTCTACCGGCGGGGCGAACTCAATTATATATATTTACAATTTAAATAAATTGATGTTGCCCAAATCATGTAACTATTTTGGCAACATAA
The DNA here is from genome assembly GCA_036007765.1 of Chitinophagaceae bacterium. Classification (GTDB taxonomy): domain Bacteria; phylum Bacteroidota; class Bacteroidia; order Chitinophagales; family Chitinophagaceae; genus Ginsengibacter. Next base: position 3,181 of record DASYOM010000026.1, read on the forward strand.
TTCTTATTCGTAAACTCCGGTATTATTACTATAACTTGTCCGCAGGTTATAATTAAATAATTACTTATAATAATAAATGTTTAATGATACATAATTTTGCAGAAAAGAAAACTTCAGATACTAAAATCTCCCTCAATACACAGGTTATAATTATGGGTGCGGGCCCCGCAGGCGCGGGTACATCTATCTTTCTTACCAGGGCTGGCATACCTCATGTAATAATTGAAAAAAACCAATTTCCACGTGATAAGATCTGCGGAGATGCCTGCAGCGGAAAAACAGTTTTTGTATTGCGAAAAGCTAATCCCTTATGGCCGGATGAAATATTTAAGAATACAGCAGATTATATGCCCAGCCATGGGGTCATATTTGTTTCCCCTAACGGCAAACTATTAAATATCCCTTTCAACCCTGCAAAAATTCCTGAAGGCCAGGCACCCGGCTTTATTACTCCGCGATTAATATTTGATAATTTTCTTTTTGAAAAACTTGCCTCTGAATATGCAGCCATTTATCAAAAAGCGACTGTAAAAAGTATGGAACGGCAGGCAGATGGTAAAGTGAAGGTGAGCTTTTCACAAGGAGATGAAACTTATGAAGTAACAGCCCCTCTTATAGTAGGGGCAGATGGTGATAAGAGCCAGGTACGTAAAAATTTTTTGAGCAGCCATTCTTCTTCAAAAGCTTACTGCGTAGGCTTAAGGGCATATTACCATGGTGTTACCGGCTTACACGAAAATCATTTTATTGAGCTTCACTTTTTACCTGAAGTTTTACCAGGCTATTTCTGGATTTTCCCTTTACCTAACGGTATTACAAATGTTGGCATAGGCATGATGAGTGACAGGATAAGAAAGAAAAAAATAAACCTGCGTGAAGAAATGCTCAATGCTATAAAAACAAATCCAAATATCAGCCATCGTTTTAGCAATGCAAAGTTGTTAGATAAGATACAGGGCTGGGGCTTGCCTATGTGCATGAAAAGACAACCTTTATCAGGAGATAATTTTTTGCTTACAGGTGATGCCGCAGGCATGATAGATCCTTTTACAGGCGAAGGAATAGGCAATGCATTGTATAGTGGCATGCTGGCTGCTTTTGCTATTGATGAATTATTAAAAGCCGATGAGTATGATGCCGCCCTGATCAAAGAAAAATATGATGATGTGCTTTTTAAGCGAATTGGGAATGAACTAAAAACCAGTGCAACTTTACAACGATTGTGCCACTATCGCTGGCTATTTAATTTTGTGGTTGAAAAAGCGCATAAAAGCAAAACGCTTAATAATACGATCACTTCTATGTTTACAGGAATTGATCTTCGCAAGCAATTAAGAAAGCCATCATTCTATGCAAGAATTTTATTAAACAGGTAACTACTAACTATAGAAATCAGCTACTAATTGCTGCAATTGCACAACCAATTCTTTTAAATGTGCGAGGTCTCCAAACTTGCGTTTCGAAAAGGAACGGCCGATAAAATATTGAATACTATTTAAACTAACGTACATCAATATCCTGAGATATTTTTAGCAAGCAATATCGCCACCAGGAAAAGTTTGCGCTGCTTAATACAATCACTATAAATTATTTTCTTCCATTATTTGCTACATCAGTAACAATGTAAAAATATTCTCTTCATCCCTCAAAATGAATTTGTACATTTAATTGACCCAATTAATAAAAGAGGCTTTTAGAATCAAAACAATTTTACGTGGAATGCATGGAGAAATCTGTTGGTAACACCGGCTGCATTCGTCTTAAATAATTCCTGAATTATGAAATGGATAACATCAATCGTTTGTAAGCTCAAAGAACGAATGCTGTTACTGTTAACCCTATTGATATTGCTTTTAGTTGCTCTGTTTTTATTAAGGCGCTGGATTTATATTTTATTTTATGCATACCTGGCCCTGCTTATTTTATTTGGTTTGATTGCTTTAGCCAGGATCATCGTAGGAATATTTAGAAAACTATGCTGGAAAATAGCCGGGTCACCAAAGGGTAAAGGTTCAGAGGGCCACCCACGATCAAAACCGGTACATCTTCCTCCCACTATATACAAAAAGCCCGACCCAATGATATATAGCCAATCCTATCTTATGTCAAAAGGCCTTGGAGTTACATGGGATAACCCTGATATCCAGTTGCTGGATGGTTTATTTCCTGTATCATCCCATACACTTCTTCCTGGCAAAACTTATACAATACAGTCACGCATCTTAAATGGATCCAATGAGGCCGCAGCCGTTAATATGACAGTGCGGTTTTACTATTTAAGCTTTGGAATCGGAACCGTTAGAAATTATATTGGTGAGACTTTAGTAACCGTACCGGTAAATGGAGCTGCAGGCTTGCCAGCCATAGCTACCTGCAACTGGAAAACACCTGCAGCAGCAGGGCACTACTGTATACAGGTGGAACTTGATTGGCCAGATGATGCAAACCCATTTAATAATCTCGGGCAGGAAAACGTTGATGTGAAAAAGCTAAACTCTCCAAATGCAATCTTTACGTTTACGCTTCGAAACGATTCGCCATTTGCACGCAAAATTCAATTGCAGGCGGATTCTTATGTTTTGCCCCCGAAAGAACCATGCGACAACAGCGATCCCGCTGGTAACAATCCTGAAGGGCGCAGGTTTTACGACAGGTTATCGAGGCACCGGCTGCAGTCAAACCCTGTTGCTGTGGGATGGCAGGTTGAATACCTGGAAGGAAACATATTTGAACTTGACCCGGGAGAAGAACGGCCGGTGACAATAAAATTAATTGCTTTTGATGGATTCGCAGGCACACAGGCGGTTAATGTAAATGCTTTCAATGACAACTTATTAATAGGTGGTGTTACATTGTATGCCCATAGTTGAAAGCATTTATAATTGAATCTGATAAGCTATTGCTTTATTGTGAAGAATATCAATATTGAAACCAAAAAATAATACACAATGGCAGAAGGTCCCCAATATACGTCTTGCGTTCAACCCCCGGATTTTAAGCCAATTGACCTGGGCATAATAGGTGCGCTGGCAATTGTAAGTATTGCAACCTTGTTCAGTGGTGTGTTCGCCGTTGTAGCCATGGCAGGTATTGTGCAGATTCTACGTTATGTGCTCGACTGGATGCTGAATGGTAAATTGATTTGCCTGCATCGCGATCACACAAACGGATGTAATTGTGGTAGTGATGGCGGCACCGTTTGCGTAATTGGTGAGATAGCTGATACCGAAGGGATAGGAGAAGATAAAAATCCTGTAGCTGATGTGGACAATGATTTTGCTATTAACCTGATGCTTGCTCCCTTTAGCGTTCATGAATTCTGGTCCAGTTATAATGCTTTTACAGAAACAGTTGACGGCAAAAAGGTAGAGGTGAGCGCAAGGGAAAGCACCTTACGGAAAGCAACGGGGGTTCCTCATCCCGTTAGTGAACCTTTTATCCCGCCTCAACCTGCTACACGGCCGCAGGGCGACCTGTTGCGGTTACAGCCTGGAATGCCATCAGATAAAGGCAAGCTTATTTTTGGAGTTTATACGGGCGGAGATGGAAAGACCATATTCGAAGGTTATTTCCGCACTATGATATATCATACTTTAAGCAGCGAATATTATTCATGGACAGAATTATTCGGAAAAGATTATTTAGCACTGGGAGTTGGTGAGCCCGATACGGGAAAAGCTTTTGGAGACTATATCATAAAACATCCTGATGCTAAAAAGTTTGAAGCACCCGTATTGCATTGTGAATTTGAAGGATCGCGAATAAGAGACATGCTTGATGTAATTGAAGCGTTTTCCCTTGGTGGTTCCTGGTGTAAGAAAAATTTTTTTTTCAGGGCTATATGCACTCTTTTACAATCCGTGTTTGCACCAATAATATTAATAGCGTTAGCCGCCGCGTGGGCAAATGCTGATGATGGTAATGTGGCTGATGCCCTGGAAGGCGGTGGCAGCATAGGCAGTAAAGACAAAATAATTCTGCGTGGCCGCTGGGCTTATGATGGAGGCCATGCCGGGTATAATGAAGTGCATGCAACCCGTACCGTGCAGAAGGTTTATAATATACCACAGGATCCAAAGGAGTTTGAAAATTTTCGCCTTGAATGGTGTGCAAAGATGAGTGAAATTCCACGTGTTGAAGATATAGGAGTGCATCCCTTAACTCCCACAGAGCAGGCAACACATGATAATCAGCAAAAGCCGGAAAATCAATGGACTTTTCATCCCGATATTGACGGCTGCTTACCGAACGATGATGGTGCCGACCTTCCCGTTCTAAGGTAGCAAGTATGCATAAATATTCCTAATTGTAAGTTTCTCTTTTAAAAAACACCCGGCGTGATCATATACTAACGGTATTGAATAGCCCCAATCAACTATTTATAGAGTATGGATATATTAGTGCTGTCGTAACATAATATAGCTGATATTCTCCGGAACTTTGGACATTTAGCTTGTGGTGGCTATAAAATAAATTTAGAAAAAAAAATCAAAAGGATGTGACATTTTGAAACCCTGTGCGAATAATATAATAAACAAGTAATAAACAGGCTAAGTTGAAAGAATCAAAATTACAGGAGATACATTTTATTGAATATCTTGAAAGTTGCAAAAAATTAATCATCAAGGTATCCCGGATCTATTGCAAAGATCCTGAAGACAGGAAGGACCTTATCCAGGATATTATTCTTCAATTGTGGAGATCTTACCCAAAATATGATAAGGCTTACGCTATCTCAACATGGACTTACAGGATTGCTTTAAATGTCTCCATCTCATTTTTGAGAAAGGCCAAAACAAGGAATAGTATATACACATCTTACCAGCAGCAAGCTGAATATTTTCATATTGATGATACGGTAACTGACAGTAACCTCGAACAACTTTACAATTTTATTGAGCTCCTAAAACCAATTGATAAAGCCTTAATGATCCTTCAACTGGAAGGCTGTAAAAACAAAGAAATTTCTTCGGTGATGGGCATGTCTGATACAAACATTTCTACAAGAAAACAACGGATTAAGGATAAGTTGAAATTATATTTTGAAACCTATAAACAGCAATACAATGAAATTTGAAGAACTATCCGGAATATGGAACAGCGCTGATATTGCGCTTGATAAAAGTATAAAAATCAATAAGGACCTGGTAAAAAATATCGGCATTACTAAAGTGAGATCAGGCTTGTATGAGATCAAATTAACCGCTGTAGCTGGAATAGTAGTTGGGATAATTTTTTTAAATTTTTTATTCGGATTTATTTACGATAATTTTTTCGAGTTTAAATTCCTTGTCCCTGCATTGATTTTACTGTTGATTACAATGTTTAGTTTAATTATCGAGGTGTATAAGTTAACATTGATTTATACCCTTGATTCAAAATCACCGGTAGCAGAAGCTCAGAAAAAATTAATACGGTTAAAGAAACTTGAGATACTGGATACATATAGCCTATACATTATCATCCCGGTATATTCAGCTCCATTTATAATTGTGATAGCAAAAGCTTTTTTACATCTCAATTTATATACCTTCTCTTTGAATTGGCTAATTTACCTTACAGCGGGAAGCATAGTTATTGCAGTGATTCTTATTTTCTTTTTGAGAAAAAATCTTGGTAAAAATTTATCAAAATCAATTGCTTTTCTAAATGGATTAAAGGAAGACGAAGATTGAAAATGATAGATACAACATTAACCTGAACGGCTGGCAATAAATAACAGTCACGCAAATGGAACTAATAGCAATTAATGAAACCTTTGAAGAGAATGCAGATTTTGCAAGTAATCCGTTATACAATGAGATGATTCAAACGACAATGGATTTTTACAAAAAGGTGGGATTTGTGCCGCCTTGGATTGGATATCTTGTCAAACAAAATAGTGAAATAGTTGGAGGTGCCGGCTTCAAAGGGGCGCCGAAAAATGACACAGTAGAAATTGCTTATGGTACTTTTGATCCGTATAAACAAAAAGGATTTGGCACAGCAATTTGTAAGCTACTGGTTGATTTATCTTTAAAGGCTGATCCATCTGTAAAAATTACAGCAAGAACGTTCTCTGAAAAAAATTTCTCTACAAGGATTCTTGTAAAAAACAATTTCTCATGTATTGGTACAGTTTACGACCCGGAAGATGGTGAAGTATGGGAATGGCTTTATAACGCAAACGAATAACCGGGGAAATAATTTTTATCGGTTATTAAAAGCGGTATTCTTTAATTATCCTTTAGGCTAATCATTCGCGCATGATTCATTTTCTCTCATTCTGTTCGAAGAGATTCAATAGGATTTGCAGAGGCCGCCCTGATTGTTTGGATGCTCAGCGTGAGCAATGCGATAAGCAACATACCGCCGCCTGCTAATAAAAATATCCACCAGCTTACGTCCGTTCTGTAAGCAAAATCCTGGAGCCACTTATAAGTTGCCCACCATGCAACAGGCGCTGCAATTACAAACGCCAGGAGCACGAGCTTTACAAAGTCCTTTGATAATATAGAAATAATATTTACAACAGAAGCGCCTAATAC
>DASYOM010000027.1:0-10588 GCA_036007765.1 Chitinophagaceae bacterium
GCTCGGTTGTGATCTTTGGCGGCATTTCAAAATTGAACTGAACATCCCTGGTCAAATCAATTTTTTTAACTTGTATAACGTACCCAACATTGGAACAAACAAATGTATAAGTACCGGCCTTAAGTGAGATTGAAAAAAAACCGTATGAGTTAGAAGTAATTCCCTTTGACAGGCCCGCTACAGAAATCGTGGAACCTATAAGTGTTTCGCCGGAAAGCGAATCCTTTACATAGCCGCTTAATGTATATTTATTTTGAGAACATACGATAAACGGAATTACAAAAAGAGTAACGGATAATAACTTTTTCACTGGTGCTTTATATACGCCTACTTAAGGGTGTCTTTTGTTTCTCCACAATTCAGCATAGACGATTTAAATTCAGGATGATTTTTTCCGAGATATGGATTTACAATTTCTTTGGTAGTACTTAGCCAATTACCTTCTTTATCCTCGCCAAAAGCCATAGGGCAATTCTGCCAATATAACTTCTGTCCTTCGTAACCGATTGTTTTTAAAAATGGATATAAGTTTTCCGATACCATTCTAAAATCCTGGCGCATTTCTGTAATATTATTTTCCTTCAGCATCGCTTCAGCATTAGCTCTAATATCGCTCATTTCCTGCCGGGCTGCCATTAAAACCTGCGCATCATCTTTTTGAAGGTCTTCAAGCTTTACACTATCAACAGTAGTTATAAATTTCTGACCTTCATCTTTAACCTTGAAAGTATCAGCATCTACAAATGCATCTTTCATAACAATGTAAGCGCTAACGGCATTCGAAATACTTTGATTAAATTCCGGGGTGTGTTTATCTAATTTTATAGATTCCTGCTTTGGCTCCGATGCAGTTTTTTCAGTTTTAAAAAATAGCCACCAAGCCCCTATTAAGACCGCCGCTAAAAAAATAATTGCTAATAAACTTTTCATCCTTTTTTTGCCGCAAAGTTAATACATAATGCTTCAAGGGAAAGAGGGAGACAATTGATAATTAAAAATTGATAATTGACAATACGAAAAATCAAGGCACGCTGTTAGTTGACACAGGATACTTGCTACTTGCTAATACTACCTGATATCTAACTATATTCAAGTACTTCCGAAACTTCTGTAGCTGGTAATTGTGCATTCCGCATTGCAATACCTCTTATGGCATTGTCGCTAAATTCTGTAAAAGCTTTCTTCGAAATTTTATCATCACTCATCATAACGGGTATACCAATATCCCCGCCCTCACGAATTGATTGTACTAATGGTATTTCACCAAGAAAGGGAATATCATATTCATCAGCAAGATTTTTACCGCCTTCTTTTCCGAATATAAAATATTTATTATCGGGCAATTCTTTTGGAGTAAAATAGCTCATATTCTCTACAAGTCCTATTACGGGCACTTTCAACTGTGCCTGGTTAAACATGGCAATGCCTTTTTTTGCATCTGCCAATGCAACAAGCTGCGGAGTCGTTACAACAATAACTCCGGTAACCGGCACAGTCTGCACTATCGTTAAATGTATATCTCCTGTTCCGGGCGGCATGTCAATTATCAAATAGTCAAGATCACCCCAATCTACATCGGTTACAAATTGCCTTATAGCGCTGCTCACCATTGGACCCCGCCAAACAACGGCTTGCTTTTCATCAACCAACAAACCAATGCTCATTAATTTTATCCCATAGCGTTCGAGGGGAACGATTTTGCCTTTACCTTCCACGTCTTTCATTGCGGGCCTTTCACCCCGCACTCCAAACATAATATGTACGCTGGGGCCGTAAATATCTGCATCCATTAAACCCACTTTAGCCCCACCTTCAGCAATAGCCAGGGCAAGATTAGCAGCCACTGTGCTTTTCCCAACTCCGCCTTTTCCGCTTACCACCGCAATAATATTTTTTACACCGCTCAAAACATTGTCATCTTTTCTTAACGAAGTTGTATTACTGGTAAAATTTACTGTTACTGATGCTTCCTTATTTACCAGCAAATGAACAGCATTAATGCATGCATTTTTTATGAGATCTTTCATCGGGCAGGCCGGTGTTGTAAGCACCACTGTAAAAGAAACTTTATTGCCCTCAATTTGTATATTCTGCACCATATTCAATGTTACGAGATCTTTTCCCAGGTCTGGTTCCTGCACATTTCCAAGAGCTTTCAAAATATCTTTTTCCGTCATGGTTCAATTTTTTGTTAAAAAGAAGTACTACAGGCAAATTTAAACATTGATACCCTTACTTTGTTTAAATTAACACCAAGCCCCTAAAGGAGTTCATAAAATTCTGCTTTGAAACGTAACACTTACAATACAAATTTAAAAACTAATAAGCCCTTCTAAGGGGCTGGGGTTATGAAAAAAATTATACGCTACATTTTATTCCTTTCGTATTTTTTTCCAATTGCTGCTAAAGCACAGTTTGAAACATATAAAGATTCTGTCGTTCAACTATATGGCGTTGTAATGTCTGCTGATAGCCTTAAAGGATTGCCTTCAGTAAGTATCGTAGTTACGGGGCAAAACCGGGGAACAATTTCTAACGAACAAGGTGTTTTTTCAATAGTTGTTTTAAAAGGTGATGAAGTTGAATTTTCAAGTATTGGTTATAAGCCAAAACGCGTAACGATTCCAAAGATGTTGGATGGCAATCAGCAAAGCATGATTCAGCTAATGATAGAAGATACTGTATACCTTCCTGCGACTATAATAAAAAAACTCCCATCGCGTGAAGAATTCGAACGGGATTTTGTAACTACTCAAGTACCGGATGACCAGCAGGAAATTGCACGGCAAAATGTTTCAGAGAGTAACCGCAGGGCTTTAATGTCAGTATATCCCCGGGATGGCCGTGAAGCAAATAATTATTTTTTGAAGCAGAATGCCCAGAAATATTATTCCGCAGGCCAGCTTCCTCCTCAAAATATTTTTAATCCCATGGCCTGGGCGGAGTTTATTAAAGCCTGGAAACGTGGTGATTTTAAGAAAAAATAATTTCTCTGAAGTTTTTTTGATTTGAAAATGTTACGATGCAACACCTCATTTCGCAATGTATTTATGATCTTTAATTATCCTTAATTAATTTTATTATTTCTAACTTCATCTTTTTCACTGCTCCAGGTTCTAATCCTTAGTTATATAAAATTCAAAATGCCCCGCAGGGCACCTTGAACTCTAATTGAAAAACCACCGCTATTATTTTAATAATTTTTTTGTCAAACTTTAATGATCTTCTTTTTCAATTTTTCATCAATTTTTTTTAAGACTCTCTTTTGATCAAATTGCTGATATAAAAATGCAACATCTTCATTTCTTACGGTACCGTGAAAACCCCCTTTTTAAGAGCTTTTTTTCACCCTGCCTTTTTTTGTAAAGAATTCACTTTCTATAAAATATTATTTTCAATTGAACCTCAAAAAAAATTCTAATCTTAAAAATTTTAATTTTCTAAAATAGAAGCAGACATTTATTATTGATGGCAGCAAGAGTGATATTACTGGAATCGAAAGGGTGTTTATACTGTTTTTAAATGGAATTGAACGGATTATTCCCCTGGCATTTTAAAAGTAAAAAAATGAGTGTTAGCTTGGTATATTAATTTATTCAAAAAAAAATTACCATGAAAAAAAGAGCAAAAATTTCGATTTCGGGATATGACTATGACGGAACAAGGAATGAAAATCCCTGGGTGAAAAATTTTCCAGTTAATATAGAATTAAATCCGGATAATACCCTTGCGGGCTTCTCTCAACCGATTACCCTAAATGCATTCCAACACATGCGTGATAAATTTTTAAAGAGGCTTGAAAAAATTTTTAATAGTTACAAGAACGGCTCTTTAAAAAATGAAACCGTAGAAGTAACATTTGGTAAAGAAGCGATTCTTATGTTGCTTTCGCAACCAAATGCCGCCGGTATCACTTTTACATTTGGCATAAATGATATACCCGACCACAATGGAGTAGTTAATGAACGTGTAACATTAATGGCAAGAGGTGCGAAGCCGTGTGATGCACCGGAAGGGTATGAAGTTATTGGGGAAGAAGCCATGTATTATAATAAAACACCGAAAGTTTCCAGCGATTCAAAAACGCCAAAAACTCAGCAAACTTTGAGCGCCGTAAAAACTGCAAGTGCTTCTGGTGGTCCTATATTTGAAGTAGTGCCCCGCCATACCTATGGTGATGTTACGGGAGGATAAATCAAATATTTAATGGGATATTTTTCAAATACATATTTTTAAAATGGCATTTGAACGCTATTTATATTATATCTTATTAGTGATTGCAGTTGTTCTCGCATATATCAATTCTAAAAATGATAAAAGACTTGTAATAATTTGTTGGTTGTTATTTTTCTCAATAATGACTGAATCAGCGAGTGATTATTTTAGATCTTTTGCTGAAACGAAGCGTTATACTCCATATCATTTTTATATACCAATCGAATATTGCTTAGTTACTTTCTATTTATCAGGCTTACTTCAAATATCCTGGCTAAAAAAGCTATTAAAAATTTCTATCCTTTTTTTTATAATATTCAGTGTAATTATTTCAATATACTTGCAGGAAATTAATGAGTTTCCCTCATGGCAGTACAATATAGAAGGAACACTCATAATTATTTGGTGTGTAATCAGCTTATTTAATTTGCCACTGAATCCTGATATGAATATTTTTAAAACTTTTCAATTTTGGTTTTGTATTGCGTTTATGGTTATGTTTTCAGGACAATTTTTTATGAATGGATTTTTTAACTCTTTAAAAAATACAAATCCTGAACTTATAAAAAAATTAATTTTCATAGTTTATTATGTCTTGAATTATTTATTTTATACTTTAATAATATTTGGGTTATTATGTTCAAGACCGACCAGGAAATATATTTCACAGTAATTGCGGGAGGCGCTGTAATGGTTATGCTCGTAAGCATTATTATAATCGCCGTAGTCAAATATCAAAACCGCATCTATAAACACCGGAAAGAACAAGCACAACTTCATGCAAAATTTTCACATACCCTCCTTGAATCCCAACTTGAAATACAGGAACAAACTTTTCGGCATATTTCCAGTGAGCTTCACGATAATCTCGGTCAGATCGCCAGCCTTATCAAAATAAATTTGTTTACTATAGAGTTGGATGATATAGATAAGGCAAGGGAGAAAATTGAAAACACAAAAGACCTTACCAGGCAACTCCTAAGCGATATTAAATCTTTATCTGTAAGCCTCAGCAGCGATAGGATTGCAAAAACCGGCTTATCACAGGCCCTGGCAACGGAGGTGGACAGGCTTAATAAAACCGGACAGTTTATTGCAAACTTTACTCAGGCTGGTAACCTTCCTTTACTTGATAATGATAAAGCCACTATTTTATACCGCATGGTACAGGAAGTGCTCAACAATATGGTTAAGCATAGCCGTGCAAAACACATTTCTGTTTCGCTAAATGCTTCAGAAAAGTTGGTGATCCTTGCATTAAAGGATGATGGGGTTGGTTTTAGTATTTCAGAAAAAATGAACAGCGGCGGCGCAGGCTTAACCAACCTTCAGAATAGGGCAGCCCTTATAAATGCATTGCTATATGTACAAAGTTCTCCCGGCAATGGAAGTCAAACGACAATAGAGCTTCCTTTATAAAATCTTTCTTTTAAGATAAAGAATAAGCCCGGTATAGGTAGGTAACAACATTATTTGGGATATGCTTCTTATGAAATCAATATCCGTCAGCGAAAGGTGTATATATTTTGCAGGTACACAAATCCATTTGTAGCCAACTCAGGCGGAAAAAGATCATTATACTTTATCTGTCAAGATTGGTAAACTGGATTACATGTGTTATGATTTCGCCTAATGATTTAATCGGCAATATGCAGAGGATAATGAGTTTTTCTTAAATTAGGAAGAAGCCGTCTCATAATAACTGAGGCGGTTTTTTTATTGTTGTCAAAATATATTCAAAATCATTTTTTGAGTCTTTTTACTTTTCTAAAAAGGGATTAGGTTGAACGATTTGAAAAAAAGGGGTTCATCAGGCAATTTTCTTTCTCAGGTTGTGTGCCAATGCAAGTAACCCGGTTTCTATTTCCACTTTTGGTTTGCTGCGAAGCATGAAGCGTTTGAAGTGATGATTGTTTTTGATGTTTCCGAATACAGGTTCCACATCGCAGGGGCGTTTTTTGCGGTGATAAATTCCTTGTTCACTGTTCAGGTTTTCTTTAACCTGCTGTTTATATTTTTTCAGAGCATGATTAATCTCTATTACTCTGTTACCTTTTGCTTTATGACATGCACCTCTTAATGGGCAGCCATTGCAGTTAGCAGCCTGGTAACGGGTTATGGTTTGTATAAATCCTGTTTGTGTTTTGCTTTGACGGGCGCCAATGTTTGACATCTGCTGTCCCATTGGGCATACATAAAAATCATGTTCACTGTTATAAAAAAGTGTATCTGCTTTGAATGGATATTTTTTATTTAATTTCTTGTTTTGCTCTTTATCAAAATAATTATACTTCACATAATTTTCAATATGGTTATCATCTAAGTATTGATAATTTTGTTCAGAGCCATAACCGGCATCAGCAGTCATCACCTGGGGCGTCTGCTGGTATTGCTCCTTATAAATTTCGGTATGTTCCTGAAGGGTAGTGGTGTCGGCTGTGGTTTGATGCAGGGAGTAGTTTACAATGTATTGGTTGTTGGTGGAGATTTGGAAGTTATAACCCGGTTTTAATTGCCCGTTTAGCATGTGGTCTTCTTTCATGCGCATGAAAGAAGCATCGGTATCTGTCTTGCTGTACTGTTTCTGCCATTTAATATCTTTTCCTGCTGTTCATATTTTTTTAAGTTAGATGGCCAGTTCTTTTTTGCATAATTCAATTTTTGTTTTACCTGTTTGCTTACCGGTTTATCTTTCAGAGCTTCATTGATCTGCTCAATGGTTTGTTCCACTTTCCCGGCATCTATTTTATCAAAGGTCGTCGGGTCTGTATCGGGCAGTTCTGCTGCGGCTACTTTCTGCGCATATTGCCAGAGTTCTTCCAGTTGTTTTTTAATTCTTTCTTTACTGGTTTTAATGGCCTTTCCCCATACAAACGTATAGCGGTTGGCGTTAGCTTCTATTTTTGTTCCATCCGTATACAGTTCTTTTATATTCAACAATCCTTCCTGGGACAGCAGGAGCACTACCTGGGTAAATATTTTGCGTAACACTTCTTTGAGCCGCTCACTTCTGAAACGATTGATGGTGTTGTGATCGGGTGTGCTCATGCCGCTAAGCCACATATAATGGATGTTCTCTTTCAGGGCGGCTTCTATTTTGCGGCTGCTGTAAGTATTATTGATGTAGGAATAGATCAATACTTTAAGCAACATGCGGGGATGAAAGCTCCCGGCTCCCCCGCCTTTATATTTTTTTAGCAAAGGGTCTATATCAATTTTATCCATTACCTGGTTTACTATTCTTACCGGATGATCTGCTGCAATAAGTTCATCTAATGAAGGGGGAAGCAACATGGACTGATGTTGCCGGTATGCTTTGAAAGCTACGCTGAGTATACGTTTTGCCATACTAATTCAGACAAATGTATTGCCCCATTTATTGCATCAGTATCCACTAATATTTATCTACACCCTATTGTTAATAAACCTGCCTCAAAAACTGAAAATAAAAAAGGCTGCCTACTTTTGAGACAGCCTCTTTCTAGAAATTAGCTTATCAGTAAACATTAGTCTTCAACCTTCACCTTACCTTTCTGCTTTGCTATTACTTCCTCTGCAATATTGTTAGGGGCTGGAGAGTAATGACTAAACTCCATAGTCGAAGTTGCACGGCCGCTTGATAAAGAACGAAGCTGCGTTACATAACCAAACATTTCACTTAAAGGTACTTTTGCTTTTATCACCTGCACCCCATGCTTGCTGTCCATGCCTTCAAGCATACCACGACGACGGTTAAGATCACCCGTTACATCGCCCATGTATTGATCAGGAGTGAGCACTTCAATTTTCATAATTGGCTCAAGTAAAACAGGTTTTGCTTTTCGGCCAGATTCGCGGTAGCCTTGCTTGGCACACAATTCAAAACTCATTGCATCCGAGTCAACCTGGTGAAAGGAACCATCAAATACCCTCACTTTCATACTTTCCATTGGGTAGCCTGCAAGGACACCTGTAGTCATAGCTGATTCGAAACCTTTCTGGATTGCAGGGACAAATTCTTTTGGAATTGATCCGCCAAACAAACCATTTATAAACTGGAAATTTCCTTTTCCTTCTTTTAAAAATTCTTCATCTGCAGGCCCTATTTCATAAACGATATCAGCAAATTTACCGCGACCACCAGTTTGTTTTTTTAACGTTTCCCTGTGCTCAATAGTTTGCTGAAATGCTTCTTTATATGCAACCTGTGGAGCACCCTGATTTATTTCAACTTTAAATTCTCTCCTCATCCTGTCTACAATAATTTCAAGATGTAATTCTCCCATTCCACTCAAAATAGTCTGACCAGTTTCTTCATCGGTTTTTACTCTTAATGTTGGATCTTCTTCTACGAGCTTAGCTATTGCCATACCCATTTTATCAACGTCGGCCTGAGTTTTTGGCTCTACTGCAACAGAAATTACCGGTTCAGGGAAAGTCATTGCTTCCAGAACGATCGGGTGATCTTCATTGCACAAAGTATCACCTGTTTTGATATCTTTAAATCCCACCGCAGCACCAATATCTCCCGCCTCAATAAAATCAACAGGGTTTTGCTTATTTGCATGCATCTGCATTATCCTTGAGATTCTTTCTTTTTTTCCTGTACGGGTATTTAATACATAGGAACCTGAATCAAGGTGCCCGGAATATGCACGGAAGAATGCAAGGCGTCCAACAAAAGGATCTGTCATGATTTTAAATGCTAAAGCTGCAAACGGTTCCTTAGTATCTGGCTTACGCTCAATTTCCTTACCATTATCCGGATCAATACCTTTAACTGCTTCAAGATCCATTGGGCCTGGCAAGTACCTGATGATAGCATCCAATGCTGTTTGCACACCTTTATTTTTAAAAGATGAACCACACATCATGGGGATTATTGAAATATCAATAGTTGCTTTTCTCATGGCTGCATGTATCTCATCTTCCGTGATAGTATTAGGATCATCAAAGAATTTCTCTAATAGATGTTCATCATAATCTGCCACAGCTTCTATAAGGTGTTGCCTCCATTCATTTACTTCTTCCAGCATATCCTCAGGTATGGGCACTTCTTTGTAAGTCATTCCTAATGTAGCATCATCCCAAACCATTCCTTTCAATGTAATTAAATCAACTACGCCCTTAAAATTTTCTTCAGCGCCTATTGGAAGTTGCAAAGGCACAGCTTTAGCGCCAAGCATTTCTTTTACCTGCTTAACAACATTTAAAAAATCTGCACCTGCCCTATCCATTTTATTTACAAAACCAATACGGGGAACTTTATATTTATTTGCCTGCCGCCAAACGGTTTCACTTTGAGGCTCAACACCACTTACGGCATCAAACAACGCAAGCAAGCCATCTAAAACACGAAGAGAACGTTCAACCTCTACTGTAAAATCAACGTGGCCCGGAGTATCAATTATATTGAATTTATACAATTTAGTATCTGGAGTTTTAACGCCTTGAACTGTAGGGAAATTCCAGAAGCATGTAGTAGCAGCAGAAGTAATCGTAATACCCCTTTCCTGCTCCTGTGCCATCCAGTCCATAGTAGCAGCGCCATCATGCACCTCACCTATTTTATGATTAACACCTGTATAATACAGAATCCGCTCTGTAGTGGTGGTTTTGCCTGCATCAATGTGAGCTGCAATACCAAAATTTCTTTGATATCTTAAGTCGGCCATTGCCTTTTTTTATTTTTGTTGTTAATTAATTGTTTAGTTACTTTTTGGAGGCGCGAAGTTACAAATATTCTGGTTACGTACTGCATTACAGTTGATATATTAACAATGAAATTTATAAAAAAACCCCTTCTTAAACAGAAAGGGTTCACATATAATTTTCGAATATTTTATATCCTGAAATGTGCAAATGCTTTATTAGCATCTGCCATACGATGAGTATCTTCTTTCTTCTTAAATGCAGCGCCTTCACCTTTGCTTGCTGCTACAATTTCATTCGCCAGTTTTTCAGACATACTACGGCCATTTCTATCACGGCTGTATTTTATAAGCCATTTAATACTTAAGGAAGTTTTTCTGTCTGCACGCACTTCTGCCGGAATCTGGAATGTTGCACCTCCTATACGGCGGCTTTTTACTTCCACACCAGGCGTAACATTTGCTAAAGCTTTTTTCCATACTTCATATCCATCTTCACCCGAAATTTTTGTAACCTTTTCAAGAGCATCATAGAAAATGCTATAAGCGCCACTTTTTTTACCCTGCCACATTAAATTATTTACAAAACGGGTAACCAGTTTATCCTGGAATTTAGGATCTGGAGCCAGAGGAAGTTTTTTTGCTTGTGCTTTACGCATTAGTGTTATTTATAATTTATCTGATTAAAAATGTAACTCTTTAAAGAATTATTTTTTTGCTTTTTCTTTTTTGGTTCCATACTT
>DASYOM010000028.1:0-58974 GCA_036007765.1 Chitinophagaceae bacterium
AATTGGAAATAAAATTCTTCAACTGCTTGATACAGGAAAAATGAAACTATTGGATGAATTAATTGTTAAAACTCCTGAAGAAATTATGGAAATGATGAAAATAAAAGGCATCGGCCAAAAAAAAATTTTTATCATTTGGAAAGAAATGGAGATTGAAAATATTGGCGAATTGTTATATGCCTGTCATGAAAACAGATTGTCTTTAACGAAAGGTTTTGGAAAAAAAACTCAGCAAAATGTAATTGAGTCTATCTTGTTTTACCAGGAACAACAAGGCAATTATTTATATGCCCAGGTTGAGCAACTTGCATCCGATATTGAGAGCTTACTTCATAAATTATTTAATATAGAAAATATAAAAATCACAGGATCTTTTGCGAGGCAATCTGAAACAATTGATGAGCTCGAATTTGTTGTTGCACTTCCTGAAAAAAACATCATTGATAAAATTTCTTCTATCAGTGAGTTTGAATTTATTAAAAAGGCATCTGAATTTATTTTGTATAGATACAATGGAAGAATTAAAATAAAAATCTTTCCTGCTGATGAAAAAACGTTTTTACAAAAAAGTTTTGAGACCACCGGAACAACTGAATTTATGAATGCGTTTAACGAGCACCTGGACCAGACAAAAATTAAAATTCATGGATCAGAAGTAGATGCGGAGATATTGAAAAAATCAGGGTTGCAGTTCATTCCCACGTTTTTAAGAGAAAATGGTAACATTATAAATATAGCAAAGCAGCATAAAATCCCTGAAGTAATTAAGCCCGGTGACATTAGAGGAATAATACATTGCCATAGCAACTGGAGCGATGGATCAAATACATTGGAAGAGCTTTCAAATGCATGCATAAAAAAAGGCCATAAATACCTTTTAATTAGCGATCATAGTAAGTCAGCGTATTATGCGAAGGGTCTAAATGAAGAAACAAATGGGAGCGCAACACAGCCTGGTAGAAGAACTTAACGATAAGCTAAAACCATTTAAAATTTTTAAAAGTATCGAAAGTGATATTTTAAATGACGGAAGCCTTGATTACAGTAATAATGTTCTATCAACTTTTGACCTCCTCATTACTTCAGTACATTCGAATCTTAAAATGAATGAGGAAAAAGCAATGATGCGGCTTCTTAACGCAATTGAAAATCCGTATACTACCATATTGGGACATCTGACGGGGAGGCTGCTGCTAAGCCGAAAAGGCTATCCTATAGATCATATCGTTGTCAAAAAATGTTTTGGTGTCGATAGATCCGGATTCCCATTCTATAGAAGAATTTGATAACACAAAATACGGAGTGCTGGTAGCCCAGAAAGGTATGGTTACTTCTAAAGACAATCTTAGCAGTTTTTCATTAACTGAATTTGAACAGTTTTAAAGAACTGGAAGAAGAAATGAAGACGAGAGAATTGAATGGACAACCGGCCACGCTTAATATTATCTCGTACACCCACACATATTAAACCTCACACTTCAACTACGGGCAACTCCACAAAGAAAACTGTCCACTGATTTTCCTGCGTTTCAAACCATATTCTTCCATTCATTTTTTCAACTATCCCTTTACACATAGCGAGCCCGAGACCTGTTCCTGAGGTCTTCGTTGTAAAATTTGGCGTAAATATTTTATTATGCATTTCCGCCGGAATACCAATACCATTATCTTTTATTAATACAATAGCTTTATTCGCAATGAGCTTACTCGTAATTTCTATTACCGCATCTCGTGTTTCAGGTACAGATTGAACCGCATTTTGCAGAAGGTTTGTAAATAACCTGTTAATTTGGGTTTTATCACCTTCAATCAATAATTCGTAGGGATATAAATTCGTAATAGTTTTTAATTTCCCATTCGCAGAATAAAGTGTACTTACACTTTCAAGTGTGAGGTTTACATCAAATAGCTGGTTCCGTACATTTCCTATATTGGCAAATTGAGCGAAGTCACTTGCAATTTGTGAGAGATGTTCTATTTGTTCGAGCAAAATATTTGCAACGTATAACGATATACTTTTAACCTCGGGAGAATTGTTATCTATCGCTCGTTGAAGATATTGAAGGTTAAGCTTCATTGGTGTGAGCGGATTTTTAATCTCGTGCGCAACCTGTCTTGCCATTTCCCGCCAGGCTCCTTCCCTTTCACTCTTCCCCAGCATCTCTGCACTTATATCAAGTTTTTTTACCATCTTATTGTATTCATTCACCAACTCTCCTATTTCATCCTGCCGGTTCCAAACAATTTCTTCATTCCTTTTTTCAAGATTTACCTCTTTCATTTTATCACTTATAAGAGAAAAAGACCGGGTAATACGATTGGTGATAAAAAGAGCAATAATCCCCGCAACCAAAAAAATAAAAGCATTGAGATTTATTATTGTAACCAGGAAATTTGAAATTTCGTCATCCAACTTATTCTGCGACTCAAAGTATGGGATATTTATATAGGCATATTCTTTCCCGGTCTCATCTCTCACTGGAACATAATTACTGAGGTATTCCAGTTCACCAATTTTTTGTTCCTGGAAAAACTGTACATCTTTTAACTTATTCAAATGAAAGAAAGCAACAGGATCCATTTTTTCACTTACAATACCTTTGTTGTATGGCAATGGAAGAGAAGAAACTTTTAGATCACCATTCAGATCATACAGATTAATATCTGCAGCATGAATGGCTGCAACATTATTAATAGTCTGCTCCAAAAGATTGTTTGGGACACGGTCGAGGTTTTTTAACTGCGTTTGTGCCATTGGGATAGTATCAATGGAATTACGGACCTGGGTTTCCATTACATGAATTGTCCGGCTTAACTTTTCACGGTTATTACTATGATACCTGCTTATAAAAAACAGAATCGTTGTAACGCCAATTACCAGGAATGAAAATATGCTTATTGAGATAATAGTGCCATGTACCTGGTTGCGGATTGTAAATTGCCAAAAAGATTTATAATCACCCGAAAACAATTTTTCAGTCAATAGCTGATTAAGAATATTAAATAGAGCGGTGATTAATAAAAATGAACAAAATAAATACGCAAATAAAGTGATGGATTCGATAAAAAGATTATCCTGGCGGGCTATTACAATTACTTTATCAGCATTTGCTCTTAACCACAACTCGTCGTAGCCCTCATTATGAACTGTGCGAAATTCATTGTAGGTAAATTGAGTAGAATCAATAGTTGTAGGAAATGGATAGTCATTGTAACTACTGCTCAGTTGATTTTTTTTATACACGGCAAATGCATATACAGAAGAACTTTCTATAGAATTATTATTGCCTTTAGAAAATAGCTCGGGATATAACGCATCGCTTTTATATTTTTTTGGCTTTGAAACTATAAAAATATAGCCCTTGATAATTCCTGAAGTATCGATAATTGTTTTTTTGCTGATATAATTAAAGCGGTCATACGATATATCATAATAGTAAAGATTGGGGATTCTTGTGGGCTTTCCCTGTGTTTGTACTATAGTGTTTAGAGAATTAAAATTAACCGAATCCTCATTATATAATGGTTGTTCACCAGGATCAAATGTATAAATCTTTGTATCATATTTATTAAGATAGCCTGAAAAGTTTTCATTGAGAAGGCTATCTTTTAAAATACCGTTTTGTATTGGCTTTTCAAATCTTTTAAAAGCACCCGAAAGAAAATCATTGCTGAAATCGGTAAGCACAAGATTCATCATAATTTCATCGGAAGGATCCGCCTTATTAGCAAGGTTCTCGGCAAAATTTTTTCTTTCTTCAATCTCTTTTTTCCTATTGTGTAATACGATAACTGCAGTAATAGAAACCGAAAAGAAAAATAACCAAAAAATGAAGCGTGAAGAAATAAGATTGAATGCTTGTAATGAAAGCAAATCAAAGCTTAGAAGATAAATAAAAACCAATAGCCATATAAGAAGGCTAAGATCAAAAGTGACAAAAGGAGAATGAAGGTAGAATGATAAAAATATAAGGCCGATAATAGAAATGCATAGATAAAGCACATACGATTTTGGCTTTATTTCATTTTTAACCGGTTGAAGCAGTATCTGGATAAGAAAAAAATATCCGGTGGCAACACAGCACAAAACCAGGAAACCTACAACAGAATAAATATTATTTATAGTAAAAAAATTAATTACATCAAATGAGATTTGAGAATCAGACACAAGGCTCCTTACAATATTTCCACAGATAATTGTGATGCCGATCATAATTATGGATAAAATAACTACAGCAGTGTGTTTTTTTAATTTGGTACCAAAGCTTAGGCCGGAAGAAGTATCTCTAAAATGAAACCTGATGAATAAAACGATCCAGATAAATAATAGCGAATTAATCAACAAATCACCAAGTGACTTTAGAACAGAATTAGACCCGTAAATTTTAGGGTCAAATAATTCCAGTTGCTGGAAATTTAAAGGTATGGGCAAAAAATAACTTAAGGTTCGCAGGCTAACTACACAAAATAAAAGCACTGCCAGGCCAGCCCAAAAACCTTTTTTTCTCACATAAAATTTAGCAAGTTTATGCACAAAGGACAGAACCAATATGGCTGCAAGAATTCTTAACCATTGCGAGAAAATATTATTATGCGCCACAGTAATCGAATTCAACTTCTCCAGGTAAAAAATTGTTTTTCCGCTTGCATCTTTTATGCCCAACGGGGTGGGCCTTGAGGCTATAGTATAATTATCTTCAATTTTATCAATTGCTGTAAAAGAATTGCGGAGGTATTTGTTTTCAACATAATAATTCCACTTTACCGGAATTAATGTTATCATTTTATAAAGTGTGCCATTGCCAGCCTGGTATTGTTTTTTATCAATCAAATACCATCCGTTTTTAAGTTTTTGAAAGCTTGCACCATCCGGTTCATTGAGAATGCCTGCATCAGGCTCAATTATTTGAGTATTCCAGAATATTGGATGTTTTTCATTGAATGGTAAAGCTCTATAGATAAAAAGAAAGAATTTTTTTTCAACCAGGTTTTCAAGTTCAACCTTATTGTACCGTCCTTTTATAAGCTTATTTATAAGCTCGGGATCCTGGTAAAATCTTGCAATATTTTTTTGAGTTTTTACAATATTTCTTTGAATAGCATTTTGAACCGCGTTAGTAGTTGCTACCCCGGTCCAGTAATTATCAATGATAAAGGATATAGTTAGCAGCCAAGCCGCCGCTACCAGCAGAAAGCCATTTTTTCCAAAGAACGAATTTGTGTTTTTGAAGATCAACTTATTGTTTTTTGTTTCTTTATCCTGTTCCACATGTCATCCATTTCTTGCAATGACATATCAATAAGATTTTTACCCTGAGCTTTTGCAATTTCTTCCATTTCTGTAAAACGTTTTATGAATTTTTTATTGGTGATCTCCAGTGCATTCTCTGCATCAACATTCAAAAACCTTACATAATTAATTACTGAGAAAAAAAGGTCGCCTGCCTCTTCTTCTATATTAATGGTATTGCCTGAATTTACAGCTTCCAGTAATTCATTTTTTTCTTCTTCGATTTTTTCACATACGTCCTCTTTTGTTTTCCATTCAAATCCTACCTGTTTTGCTTTTTCCTGTAGCCTCATTGCTTTTATCATTGCCGGCAGTGACCTCGGAACTCCGCTCAATACAGATTTCTTTCCCTCTTTTAATTTTATTTGCTCCCAGTTTCTTTTTACATCACCATCATCCCTCACCTTTGTATCTCCATAAATATGTGGGTGGCGGTTTATTAATTTCTCGCAAACAGAATCTATAACTTCCTGGATTGTAAACTGAGCCTGCTCTTCCCCAATTTTTGAATAAAAAACTATGTGTAAAAGTAAATCACCCAATTCCTCTTTTATACCATTCCAGTCTTTCTCAGTAATTGCATCTGCAAGTTCATAGGTTTCTTCTATAGTTTGTTGCCGCAGCGTGTGGATAGTTTGTTTTTTATCCCATGGGCATTTTTGCCGAAGCTCGTTCATGATTGTTATAAGTCGTTCTAACCCATTATTATATTTCAACATAAATTTTATATTTGAAGAACAGAGATAAAAATGAAAATGACAAAAAGTATTAGCCCTGCAAAGAAAAAAGTAATAGCAAATATTTCAGAATGATCTTTAACCGGCTTTGCTTATAGAAATTTCTCATTGCCTTATAGAGATAAAAAAACAAAACCAGTATCATAAAAATGTTGAGATATTGCAACCATCTAAATCCTATTATCGCTTCAAGTTTTGAAATGCCAAATATTAGCAACATGTCAATAAAAACAAAAATGTAAAAATGAATTGTAAATATTGCATGATCAGTATAATAAAAACTTTTACGACGTATGTATAAAAGCTTTAAAAACAAAGCAAACAATGGGAGTAAAACAAATAACATTTGCGGAATCGAATGTTGAAATTTATTAAATAGATTAGAGATCAGCGATGCTGGATTATTTTTGTATTTTTTATTGAGTTCAATATTCTTATAAACTACTTGTTTTTCAAACCAATTGTACTTTTCCCCTGCTTTTACAGACGAATCATATTCAGCCATCGACCGGTATTTTCTTGATAAAAGTTGAATTGAAGCAGTGTCAAAAATACGTTTCCGCATTTCTTTTTTTGTAAGAGGTATCTTATTGTTGGATTTTTCTGAAAGTTGCATAAGTTGCATTGAATCCATGTTATTAATATTTTTCCCATTAATACTGATATTTAGATTATTTCCATCAATCTTATAAAGCGAAAAGAAAATAAGGAAAAAAATGAAAGAAGTGAATAGGTACATCCGTATAGGGTTAAGATAAGCCGCCCTTCTACCCCTCACATATTCCAGCGATAAAAATCCCGGCTTCCAAATAAGGTCTTTTATTGAAGTGAAAAACTTGCCATCAAAATGAGTGATATCTTTAAACAAGTGGGATAAAAGATGCCACACTGATTCTTTAGGTTCTATATTTTCCTGCCCGCAATTATGACAATATTTGCCAACCACATAAGTATCACAGTTAAGGCAATTCCGTTCAGTTCTTTGGGTAAGGTGTGACAAGTGTAATAAATTGATACTATAAAAAGTGGTTAAAAATACCAAACAAAAACTGCTTGCAAAATTTATGAGGTATTTTACACGTTATTAAATTGAATTAAAACAAAATCAAATTTTCCTTTGAAATGATTAAGAAATTAATACTCTTTTATACACCGGTTTTTCTCTTTTTGATACTATATACATTTGAGCTTAAGGCGCAGTACTATTACAAAGACATATGGAATATGCAGCAATTAACCAACGAATTTTCCATTTTGAAAAATGAAAAATTGAAGACTGTCAAAATTAAAAGTTTCGAAGATGACGGGGAACCGAGTGAGGGGTTTTATTGCGAAAAGAAAATAAATAATAATTATTCAGAATCGGAAATGATATCAAAATCTTATATAACCGGCCAGTCGTTGTTTGTTTCTGATTATAATAATGAAGGCCACCTTGTTAAAACTATAGACGACACACCTACTACAAACAGCACCACAAATTATGAATATGATGCCAAGGGCCGCCTCTCAATGGTTCATATAATTACCAAAGGTGATGATGACGTAGGGTCAATTACAGAAACCAGGCAATATTATTATGCTGAAAGCGGGCAACCTGAAAAAATGGAACGTAAGAAAAATAACATACTGACAGCGACAATATATTTTGTGAAAGATGACAAGGATAATATAATCGAGGAAAATGTGAGTGATGCCAATAGCGCAGATAAAAAATACTATTATTATTACGATGATAAAAACCGGCTTACAGATGTAGTTCATTTCAATGACAGGGCAGGAAAGCTCCTTCCCGACTATATATATGAATACAATACTTTAAACCAGCCTGTTCAAATGATAACAGCATCGGAAACCGGTGACAATTATTTCATTTGGAGATATGCCTATAATAACAAGAATCTCCGTGAAAGTGAAAGATGTTTCTCAAAAGAAAAAAGAATGCTGGGGAAAATTGAATACGAATACAAATAGTTTCAACAGCAAATCATTATCAGGATTTTTTAAGGCAGGTTCTTATCGCATTTAGCTCTTAGAAAATAAATTAGCAATAAATGTTACTATACCAATTGATAAATATCAAACAATATAATAAATACTGCTGCTAACACGGTAAGCATCATTAGCACTCTTACTGAAAGTAAATGTTTTCTAAAACTTCTTGCTGCAAAAACTATTGCAAGCAGGCAGCAAACTATTGAAATAATATTAATAGTAGTGATGCCTTGCATAAATACAGGAAATTTTTCCAAATAAGCACTAACTTTTTCTTTTGCGTTAAGCCCGGTAGCCTGCAGCCCAATTGATGACCACATTATAAAAAAGATTAAAGACGGCAATAAAAAGACTATCGCAATAATGGCAGTTACCCTGGATGGAACATGCGATGTAGTTGTCATATATTAAGAATTTTTTAAGTTTAAAATATCTGAGGAATGCAAACGTTGTATTCAAGTAATTTGACTGATAGCATTACAAAAATAGATAAAGAATTTCTGGATGCCATTCGTGATTTTAAAGCAGCTTTGCAGGTTTT
This sequence comes from Chitinophagaceae bacterium, assembly GCA_036007765.1. Classification (GTDB taxonomy): domain Bacteria; phylum Bacteroidota; class Bacteroidia; order Chitinophagales; family Chitinophagaceae; genus Ginsengibacter. The sequence goes on from DASYOM010000028.1 coordinate 8,564, forward strand.
TGAAAATAATTGAATTTTATTTGAATAATTTTAAATAATAAAAAACAGATCTATGAACAGGATTGTAATGGAAAAGACCGAAGGTGACTTTGGATTTGATGTAAAAGATGAAAAGAATCACTTGCTGCAAACTGATAGTAGTGAAGAATCGGGTGGTACTAATTATGGGTTTCGCCCAATGCAACTTTTATTATCAGCCTTAGGCACGTGCAGTGCCATTGACATGATCGCCATCCTGAAAAAACAAAAACAAACTATCCGGCAATTTAAAATTACTGTTGAAGGTGAAAGGGAAGAGGGAAAAATACCTTCCCTCTGGAAAGCTATAAAAATTTCATTTATTATACAAGGAGTCGATAAAGATAAAGCCGAAAAGGCGGCATTTTTATCGATGGACAAATATTGTTCAGTAGCGGAAACGCTTCGAAGGGGCGGAACCGAAATTACGTACGAGATCAATGTGATTGATTAAAGAATCAAAATCATATTTCCTTTGGAGACTTAAATTCTGCAATGTTGGTCGCCCACCAACATTTTTAATGCGGGGTAGAGACACCGCCCTACAGCTGCGAACGATTGCTTGCCATCAACCAGATACATTAAATAAATCTGAAGCATCCTTCTTTTGAAGACTTAGATTTAATTTTACAAAATGAACAAAGATTTCTTTCAACAACTATTTGGCAGGCAACAAAAAAAAGAAATTATGCCCTCCAATAAAATTATTGCATCATGGGCATTACATCTCATAAGCCTGTTATTCCCCGAGCAGTCCATGTGCTCTTATTCTTCTGCAAAAGAAATAGAGGATGAATATCAAAAACTTGAGGGAGATCTCATCAATATTTTAAATGCAACCCGGGCCTGCAGGGATTGCAATAATGAGCAGATTGCAAAACAATTTTTTGAAAATGTGCCTGAATTATACAGGGTATTGAATACCGATATTTATTCTTTAATACACGGTGATCCTGCTGCCAGGATTGAATTTGAAGTGATACGTGCTTATCCTGGTTTTTATGCGCTATGCTTTTACCGGCTGGCTCACGAATTATTGAGATTAGATGTTCCACTCCTTCCACGCATACTTACTGAGCATGCTCATTCCAAAACCGGTATAGATATCCACCCCGCAGCAGACATAGGCGAACATTTTTTTATTGATCATGGTACCGGTATTGTTATTGGAGAAACCGCAATCATCGGAAATTATGTAAAGCTTTACCAGGGTGTTACACTGGGTGCATTAAGTGTTGATAGGTCAATGGCGCTAACAAAAAGGCATCCAACAGTTGAAGACCATGTTGTAATTTATTCAGGCGCTACAATACTGGGAGGCGGTACGGTAATCGGGCATCACAGTGTGATAGGTGGAAATGTATGGTTAACAAAAAGTGTCCCTGCTGGTACACTCATATACCACAACCCAGAACTTACTGTTCTTGAGGGCAAAATTGTAAACTTTTAAAGTAATTGAATGTCGACAATCTTAGATACAGTGGGAAATACGCCAATGGTGGAAATTCAAAAAATGAACGTGAATCCCGGAGTAAAAATATATGCCAAGCTGGAAGGAAATAATCCAGGGGGAAGCGTGAAAGACCGGCCAGCCTTAAATATGATACGCAGTGCCCTGGACCGTGGTGATATAAATAAACAAACAAAACTAATAGAAGCGACAAGCGGTAATACCGGAATTGCTATGGCATTAATGGCAAAGCTTTTCGGGCTGGAAATTGAGCTCGCAATGCCTTCTTCATCCACAAGGGAACGAGTTGTAACTATGGAAGCTTTTGGCGCTAAAGTAACGCTTCTTGAGAGTATAGAAGATTGCAGGGATTATGCTGATAAAAAAGGTGCTTCAGGTGAAAAATATGTTCTTAACCAATTTGCAAATCCTGACAATTATAAAGCACATTATAAAACTACAGGCCCTGAAATATGGAGGGACACGGATCAATCGATTACGCATTTTGTAAGCTCAATGGGCACTACCGGGACTATCATGGGTTGTAGCCGCTATTTGAAAGAGCAAAATAATAATGTTCAAATTGTGGGATGCCAGCCAACTGAAGAAGCATCCATACCCGGAATCAGAAGATGGCCTGTTGAATATCTGCCAAAAATTTTTGAACCTTCAAGGGTTGACAGGATAATGGACGTCACCCAGAAAGATGCAATAACTTTTACGCGAAGGCTTGCGAATGAAGAAGGAATTTTTGCTGGTATGAGTAGTGGCGGAGCGGCTTCGGCAGCCGTAGGTCTTGCACAGGAATTAACAACAGGTATAATTGTTTTTATCGTATGCGACCGTGGCGACAGGTACCTAAGCAGTGATTTGTTTGGTTGAAATATGAGATTAATAATCAGCCATCCATCCTAATTCATCAACAGATTTGTTTTCTTAAATGTATAGTTAATGTACAGCTATTACCAGGCACACAATCAATAACTACCTTTCCTTATACAAGATTATTTTTCTAAAATCTTAATATTATAATCCCGTATTGAAATTTTATTTTTTTCTTGTACCTGTTGTTTGATTTACCATTATCTGCGCTACTTTAATATTTTAAAATGATTTTACTTAGGATAATTTTTGAAAGTATTTGTAAGAAGAATTAATTAATAGCATCGTAGCAAAAGTTTCGCTACTACTAATTGAAGACAAAAAATTTGCCAGCTATTTAGCGAGATCCGGCGAATGCTGTACAATAATAAAAGGCATAATCAAAATAATTTATTTTTTTATCAGTTAAAAGATTTTCAAATAATAATAAATAAAACTTTTTGAGACTAAAAACTTGAGGTAAATTTGTTAGTTAAAATTTTTTCGTAAACGGGTACAGTTATATGCATAATATTCTGCTTGTAGATGACCACGCAATAATAAGGGCGGGCTTAAAAATATATATTGAAACTATTATCCCGTTTTCAATAATTGATGAAGCTTCCGATGGAGACACTGCTTTTGAGAAAATTAAGAAAAGAAATTATGATTTGCTTATTATGGATGTGAATATGCCCGGTACCGATTCTTTCGGATTGGTGAGTAACATTATTGCAATAAAACCTGGCTCAAAAATTTTAATGATAAGCATGAATGCAGAGGAAATTTATGCAAAAAAATATTTAAAGCTGGGCGCAAAAGGGTATATAAGTAAAGATGCGCCTGAAAGTGAGATCAAAACAGCCATTGATACAGTTTTAAACAATAAAAGATATATTAGTTCATCTTTAAGCCAGGCTCTTACTGAAGAAGCTCTTGGTAACAAATCTACCAACCCGTTTGATAGTTTATCCCCACAAGAATTTAAAATAATACAATTTATAATTAGGGGAGAATCAGTAGGTGACATTAGTCAAAAATTGAACCTGCACACTTCCACAATAGGAACTCATAAAGCAAGAATTTTTAAAAAGCTGAATTGTAAAAATATTGTAGACATAAATGCGCTCGCAAGGGTTTACCGAATCATACCTCCAGGCTTTTAATTAGAAAGTTTTCTACAATGCATTAATGGTATTTCTACCTGTAAAATCTTTAAAAAACGTGATCTTCGCCGAATCTATTGAAAGGCTGAATTGAGGGAATTCTGAGAAATTCTTTCCTGGTAAATTTCCCTAATTAATTAAGATCCGACCTATGAAAATTATCTGTTTATTTTAAACATGATACTGATTGATTTCCTGATCATTCAATTTGTTCCGCTTTATTATCCATTTTAATTTAAGTTGAAACTTCATTCGAGATATGTTATTTTCATCCCCAGAGCAATAATTTCGTAGTACCTGGAAGCTTCAATACAAGTATTTTTTAAATCCATTAAATTAGTCCCTAAAATATATATAAATAAAGGGGGATCCACATATAATGGTTTACACATAATTAAGTGATTAAATTTTTTTGAATACATTTCCTCTCTTATATTTGCACTCCCAAAATAAAAGGGAGCATAGCTCAGTTGGTTTAGAGCATCTGCCTTACAAGCAGAGGGTCCGCGGTTCGAACCCGTGTGCTCCCACTTAATAACCTCGTCGGCGACGGGGTTTTTTATAGCGGTTAATACAACATATATTTTAGTACAATAACTGACTTCAAAAATCTTACAAATAAAATTTCTTTATAAATCTGTTTGGCATTCAATCTTGGTTAAAGAGATTTACTAATGGATTTAGGAAGTTATTTTGCTTTTTGAATAATTTTTTTATTTCTTAAAACTGACCCTAAAGGTTGGCTAACGTGGGTAAAAGCGTCTACCCCTTGAATGAACTAATCGAAATATAGTTAATCTCTTCAAACCTTCAAAAGGCATCACCTCCGGAACTCCTTATTTTTTTCTAAACGTAATTGGTGACTAGCCAGATAAAGTTTTCTTACCACAGGTTGCAAAGTATAACAATATAATCTGCAAAGTTCTTATAGCATGAAAGGCAAAGTGGTTGTAGAATTTGGTGAGTATCTATTGAAATAAATACCTTTGAGTTTTCAAAAGAAGTTATAAAATCCACTCAAAGTAAAAGCAATTATGTTAAAAACTAAAGCTCAAATCAGAATAAAAAATTGGAATAATTGACAGTGATAAATACAGGCAGGTTATTAGGCTTAGTGGCCGGGACAGGCTATCAGGTGTTCTTCGACCCGCTGTCAAAAAGGAAATGCTGGAACAGATAAAAGAACTGGGCGGTGCAGTACCCATTCATACCGGATCTAATAAAAATTCAACAATAAGAATGCAACATTCAACCCCTTAGTTTCTAAATGCCCATTTTACATAATTGAAAATCTTTAAAGCAAAAAATATGATAGAAGTAATTCACGGCCTGCCACCCTATGTTGCGGGTTTTCGGGCTACCGGTAAAATTACAAGGGAAGATTACCAAAAAATAATTTATCCTTTAGTGGACAGTATTGCCATAGCTTTTGGTAAAATAAATTACCTTCTTCTAATACAAACGCCTTTATCAAATTATTCGGCAGGAGCCTGGATTGATGATGCTTTATTGGGAATTAAATATTTTACAAAATGGAATAAGCTGGCTATTGTTACCCACAGTGATGGAATAAAAAAATTTACTGATGTGTTTGGTAAATTAATGCCGGGAGAAACAAAAGGTTTTAAAATAGAAGACCTACCAATTGCGAAAGAATGGATTTCAAAACAGGGTGATTGATAGAAGATTTTATCGAAAAAATTAGTTACATCAATAAGAAATCAATGACGCTTTTACTGCGGGATAGTTTTTGGCTTGTCATATAAAGACCCGAAATTTTCAGGTCTCATGCCAGAAATTACATTATAATCCTCCAGCCTTTTGCTGATTAGGATTACTAAAAACTTTTTTTAATATATCATTAATACGTGCGGCAGGATCTTTTCGTATTTTTTGTTCTTCAAGGCTAATGTGATAAAATAGCCCCTCCAATGCTTTAGCCGTCACATAATCAGTAAGATCAACGTCAACAGGATTGCTACTGAAACGATTGTAAGTAGTGAACAGGTCTTTCCAATATTTTGTTGCACTTACATTGGATAACGACCTGGCAATTATAGGTTTAAACGCTGCTGTTAATTGGGTTGTGGTGGTACGCTTTAAATAATTTGTTGCCGCATGATCGTCGCCTTTCAAAATTCCGAAAGCATCCTGTATCGTCATCTGCTTAATGGAATTGAGAAATATATCACCTACATATTTAGTTGCATCTTCAGCGGCCCTGTTCATTGATAATATGGTATTATCAACTGTTTTCCCAAAGCCTACGTTGCGCAAAGTTTTTTCAACTTTTTGTGCATCAGGAGGCATTAAAATTCTTATAATATCATCTCCATAAAAACCATTTAATAATGCCAGGTGAAATGTTGCCGAATCAGCACCTACATGTAAGGCTTCCTTTAAACCTTGCACCACTTCAGTTTTGGTCAGGTTGCCATTACCAGACGAATTTAGAATACCACGTGCTGTATCGCAACCGGCAAGAGGCAAAACAAACAGGCTAAAAATTACAATCAGCTTTTTCATTCTAAAAATTTTTTTTATTTCAACTACAGTTTCAAAACATAAAAATGCACTAATAATTTATACGAAAGCGCGGATTTTAAAGATTATGTATTTCTTAAAATTAATTGTACAAAAACAAAAAAACTCTTTATCCAGCACATAAAGGATAAAGCCATAACGTCTTTTAAACTTTTTTATTCTCAGTTATGACCTCATTAAAAGCTGTCTTGAAGAGGTAAATTGTCCTCATGTTGCAGGTCATGCACGTAAAACGAATGCTCATCTTCAACCGTTGATACAAGGGTTGCTGCCCTGCCTGTATATAAATCCGTTCATTGATCAACGGGCAGATGCAAATTTATCTTATGATAACAGGAATAAAAAAATAAAATATGTTTTGAAGAAATATTTCCCAGGGAAGCTAAGAAAATTAAATACACGATTTTATGAAAAAAAATTATTGCATCAAAAGTTAAAATTTTTATAACTAAGCATTATAAAAAGTCTGCTTTAATATTTACATCTTTGCTCCCGAAATTTAATAATCAAATTTTTAAAGGAGGCATGACAGGAAATAAAATAAATTTATTAAAAGGATTTTTTGTATTTATCAACATTTGTGTAATGGCCTGCTTTCTGCTCGTATGTATTTTACCACATATTAATACCGGTAAATTCTGGTATCTCGCATTAACCGGGTTAATATTTCCCCTAATTGTTTTTGCTCATCTTTTTTTTATTGTGGTATGGGCTCTTGCACAATCAAAATGGTTTTGGGTATCGCTTATAGTTTTGCTTTTGGGCACACAGCAAATCTTTGCAACTTTTGGTTTTAATATGCCGCAAAATTTTGAAAGTTCTAAAGGTGAAAATACATTGCGGATTTTACAGTGGAATGTATCGAGCTGGGATGAATACTATAATAAAAATAAAGATGAATTAAGGTATCATCCTTTAATGCTTGACCTGGTTCAAATTCAAAATGCCGATGTCCTTTGTTTCCAGGAATTTTTTGAACCGGGTGGTTCTAAATATATGTCAAAGAATATACCCCAGATTATTAATATGGGATATCCTTATCATTATTTTGTGTCCTCCATTAACTGGGAGACAGATTTTGAAACAGGAGTTGCTATTTTTTCGAAATATCCTATCCTGGATTCAGCAAAGTTTGAGTATGCTAAAAATTCATTTGCAGAACATTTAATCTATGCTGACATAAAAGTTAAAAATAAAATTTTTAGAATTCTTACCACGCACCTGCAATCTGTTCGGTTTAATGCAGATGATTACCAAAGTTTAAGTAAGATAAAACATAGAAATGAAGAAGGCTTAAAAGATTCAAGGACAATCGTTGCAAAACTTAAGAGGGGTTATACGTATCGCTACAGCCAGGCGGAAGTGGTTCATCAACAAATTGAGGCAAGCCCCTATCCTGTAATTTTATGTGGTGATTTCAATGATGTTCCTAATTCTAATACTTACTTTAAAGTAAAAGGAAAGCTACAGGATGCCTTTCTTAAAAAAGGGTTTTTCATCGGCAGAACGTTTCGGTTTATTTCTCCTACGCTTCGAATTGATTATATACTTTCAGACAAAACGTTTTCTGTACGGCAGTTTAAGATTATCCACGTTCCTTATTCCGATCATTACCCGGTGGAGGCTGATTTAGGATATTGATGCATGCCTTGTAATTAATTTATGTAGTTACCTCGATGAAATATTATTCCTAACCAGGCTTTTTGCTACTTTTTCTTGCCATCTTATTTTAAACTTTATAGAATAATGAATAACTGATTAAAAGCCTCTCTGAAGAATGAAAAGTGCAATCCATTTGTTTTTTTGCCACTCATAAAAAAAACATTGCAATCTTTTTTCCTAAAGATTAGTTTTATTACCTAAAATAATTTTTATGCAAAGTAAATTTTACCTGGTCGTTTTATTGTTATGCAGCATGCTTACAACTACTGCTCAAAATCTTACAATACCACCAAACGGTGGTAACAAGAAAGCATCAGTAAGTGAAAGAATCGGAATAACAGATGTAACTATTCACTACGACAGGCCCGGCGTAAAGGGAAGAGAAGGAAAAATCTGGAACAATCTTGTTCATACAGGCTTTACTGATCTTGGCTTTGGAACAAGTAAGCAAGCGCCCTGGCGTGCCGGCGCTAATGAAAATACTACGATCACATTCAGCACAGATGTTATGGTTGAAGGCAAGAAATTGCAAGCCGGCACTTATGGTTTTTTTGTAGCAATGGGTACCAGCGATGCCACATTAATATTTAGTAATAACACAACTTCATGGGGTTCTTTTTTTTACGATCCAAAAGAAGATGCTCTTAGAGTGACTGTGAAAACAGAACCTTTGAATGAAAGTGTGGAATGGCTGAAATATGAATTTACGAATGAAACCGATAACAGCGCAGTGATAGCATTGATGTGGGAGAAATTAAAAATCCCTTTTAAGGTAGAAATTGATTATTCAAAAACCCAATTGGCAATGTTTAGAAATGAATTAAGATCTGATAAAGGCTTTAATTCCGATACATGGGTGCAGGCAGCGCAATTTGCCGCATCAAATAATGACCTGGAAGATGCATTAAAATGGAGCGATTATTCTATCAATGGAGTTTTTGTAGGCCAAAAGAATTTTAAAACTCTAAGTACGAAAGCAATGATACTTAATAAGCAGGGGAAATCGGCAGAGGCAGATGCAGTAATTAAAGAAGCATTGCCTTTGGGTAACATGATTGACCTCCATCAATATGGAAGGCAATTAATAACAGAAAAGAAACCTAAAGAAGCTTTAGATGTTTTTAAAATGAATGCACAAAAAAACCCAAATGTATTTACTACCGATGTAGGTTTAGCCCGTGGATATTCTGCAACGGGCGATTATAAAAATGCGCTGAAATATGCCAAGCTGGCGCAGCCACTAGCGCCTGATAAAGCAAACAAAGATGCGGTTACTAAAATGATAGATATGCTTGGGCAAGGAAAAGATGTGAATTAAAATCTGATATAATTTAAAAAAGGGCTGATCGTGATGGTCAGCCTTTTTAATAATGAAAAAGCCTAACTACTTTTCATCAACAGAACTCTTTGAGTTGTTTACTCGCTTTAAATGTTTTTATAAATTAAAATTGAATGTCCTCTACGCACAATTATGGCTTACGCACAAAGCTTGCTGCAAAACTTGCGCTACCCAAACCTTATATACTTTGAAGAAGGAGGGGAAATCAAATGATTGTTATCTAAAGAATGCGAAAACAAAACGATCGATACATTACCATAAAGATGGCCGGTTCTCTTACTATTTGAAGTTACTTCGGGTAACAGGGGTTATTTTCCGATACATTACCTATCATAGAAAACACTGCTTACAATGAAAGTCTTTGCTTTATTTTATAAGCACTCATTGTTACTGTCAAATAATTTCCAATGTTGAATTTTTTATTGTAGCCTAATTCCACGAGACAATTATTTATCAGCCAATGATAACTGTATCGCTTTCTTTTTTTTATCAAGATTGCCGGATTACCTGTGCAAGAATCAAGAATTGTTTTTATTTTTTGCTCGTATTCAGGTTTAACTAAGCAAAAAACCCTTGTCATTTTATTCTCCAATTTTTTATATGTGCTATTTTTAGAGAAACTTATTAATAAACGAACATTAATACTCCCAAATAAACTTACTGAATCCCATTCCGTCCTAATAAAATATTTTATTTGATATTTTTTATTTGGCATATAAGTATTTATATCTCTAAGATCAACTAACCAGGGAATTTGAAGGTCTAATGCATCTAAGCTTATTCCTTCTTTAAAAAGATTAGTACTTCTCACTTGCTGAGCCGAGACGCATTGAATTGAGTAAAATAATAAAAGCATTAAAAGAAATCTTAATAGTATGCCTAATGTTTTATCACTTACCATATAAAGATGCAAACGGACTTTCATGTTTCATTTTTGGTTTATGAATTAGCCAATATAAGTACCAATCGATGGTGGGCAATCTTAAATAAGGTATTACGACCCCCTGTTAGTGCAAGTATGCAGCCGAGCTTTTCGCCAAGCGTACTTGTTCCATAGAATACTAATCGCTCAATAATTTCTACTTTATAGATTCTTTATAAATTTTATGAATAGCATTTAATGAAGCAATATATATACTTCGCCCATGGGTGGCAATTACAATTTCATTAGCTTCTTTCTGTATGGCAATATCATGAACCGGCGCTGAAGGAAGATTATTACCAAAAGACATAAAACTTTTTCCGCCGTTAAAGGAAACATATAGCCCATTATCACTTCCCGCATACAATATATCCTCAAACTTTGGGTCTTCTCTTATAACATTAAGTGGCTCATAGGGTAAATTGCTACTTATATTATTCCATGTTTTTCCATAATTGTTGCTAGTAAAAAGCCATGGTGCAAAATTATCGTTGCGATAGCCATTGAGAGTAGCATACACCCTTCCCTCCTTAAATTGCGAAGCAACCACACGGCTCACATATAATCCCTTCGTCATTTTTGGCAAATTATTACTCACTAACGCCCACGTATAGCCGCCATCTTCAGAAGCCTGTATATTCCCGTCATCGGTGCCCGCATAAAGAAGGCCAAACCTGAGCGGAGATTCACTCAAGGTTACAATGGTTCCAAACGGAACATCACCTTCTTTCTTACCATTTGTGAGATCTTTGCTCAGGGGTTCCATTGTTTCTCCTTTGTTCATGCTGCGATAAAACACATTATTAGCCATGTATAAAATATCCTGGTTAAAGCCACTTAGCAATATGGGAGTCTGCCAGTTATAGCGCAGCTTTTCCGCTTCGATATCCGGCATCGGGTGAATGCGCTTTCTTTCTTTCCCATCTATATTTTTTCTCTCGTATTCGCCAAACTGCGAGCCGAAATAAACTGTTTTGTTATTCCTGTTATCTACCTGCACCTGCATCCCATCGCCGCCGCCTAAGCCTTTCCACCCATCGCCAACAGAACCGTCTTCTTCGCCATCATACTCATCACTCATTTTATTTTTTGATGATCCGTACCATACGCCATTATCCTGTATGCCACCATATACATTATAGGGCTTTGCATTATCAACTGTTATCGCATAAAATTGTGCAACCGCTGCGGTATTGGCCTTGAACCAATGTTTTCCGTTATCATAAGTAATATTACAACCACCATCATTTCCCGCAATCCAATTACTGTCGCGCAAAGGATTTATCCATACACCATGCCAGTCACCATGTGTTGTTGATTTATCCACACCCCCGAAAGTTTTTCCTCCATCATTGCTAAGCAGAAGGCTGTAGCCGTTTATGATCACTTTACTTTCATTTACAGGTGACACTGAAATTTTCCCAAAGTAATAACCATATGTATTGTAAAGATCGAGTCCTTTAGTATTTACTTTCTCCCAGGTTTCTCCCGAATTCTCGCTGCGATATACTTCGCAACCTATAATGGGAGTAATGAACAATTCTGAATTGGCATCAGATAAATAATCATAGATAGCGGTAGCTTTAATTTTATTGGTGCTCACCATTTTTTTCAAGGATGAATCACGGTATTTTTTATCAAAATCGTTGTTTATTAAAAAAGAATCCAGCTTTATGCTGTCAAGTTGTAGGAATTTTTCTTTGGAAATATTTTTAAAATCACTTAATAAATATTTTGTGGAATCTGTTTTTTTCGTAGCAGTATCGGGCCTGCGATTTTGATTATCGAGTGTTGCATAAACAATGTGTGGATTTGATGCACAAACCGCAATACCTATCCTGCCTGTTCCATCGTCCTGGGGAAAACCCGTATTTTTTCCCGTTATCTTTTTCCATGTATCGCCACCGTCTATACTTTTATAAATGGCTGAAGTATTCCCACTCTCTTTGAAATTCCACGCTCTTCGCTCACGGTGCCACATACACGCATAAAGTTCGTTGGCATCTTTCGGATTAATGTCCATATCAATACTACCCGTATTATCGTCAATATAAAGAACCTGCTTCCATATTTTCCCCCCATCAATAGTTTTATACACACCTCTTTCTTTATTGGGTGAATACAGGTGGCCAATTACAGCTACCCAGGCGGTATTATTGTCATTAGGGTTCAGTAATATTTTTCCAATATGATGGCTTTCCGGCAAACCTTTATACTGCCACGTTTTGCCGGTATCATTGCTTTTATAAACACCCAGGCCTGAGTAAGAAGACCTGCTGCTATTGGCTTCCCCGGTACCAACCCATATTTCCTGGTTCTTCCAGTTCACAGCAATGTCGCCAATCCCAATTACAATTTCATGATCAAATATTGGCTCAAAACTTTGACCATTATTTTTTGTATGCCAAAGCCCTCCGGTAGCATATGCTACATAAAACTCAATTGGGTCAGCGGGGTTTACTTCGATATCAACAACTCTCCCGCTCATAACTGATGGCCCTATATTCCTGAACTTAACATCTTTCAATAAAGAATCTTTCAACCATAATTTTCTTTCCATTAATCCGTTCATTCTTGAAGAAGCAGGCGTAAAAGAAATTTGGGAAAATACATTTGTAAAGGTTAAAGTTGATACAAACAAAGTTGTGAGGAAGAAGGATAAACATTTGAATTCGGTAAATTTGGTTAAATGATTTTTAAAAAGACAGGTGAATAACATTATTGAGTTTTTAAATTGAAAGCATGTTTTTAAAAGTACAAAGGTTGACTTTCATATTTGTTGCCTTACAATTTTTTTTGACAAAGGCTGATGCACAATATAAGTCATATACTATATCAGTAAATGGAGATACCTTGAATGCTATTGATAATAAAGGAGTAAAGCAAGGTAAGTGGGTAACACATGTAGACCCTTTACGTGGTGAACCAGGCTATGAAGAAGAAGGTGAATTCGTAAATGATAAGAAGGAAGGTGTATGGAGAAAATATACTTTGCATAGTGATATTATTGCGATTGAAAATTACAGATATGGCGGTAAGGATGGTAAATCTCAATATTTCAGCCCTCTAGGGGATTTACTCAGAGAAGAAAGCTGGCGGGCTTATAATCCCGATGCCCCCTATGATACAATACCTATTTATGGCACCGGAAGCAACGAGATTTTAAGTTTTAAAATTGTAAAAGCAGAACAATACAGCGTTAAAAATGGTGACTGGACTTATTATGATCCATCTACAGGAAGAATTCTCAAACTGGAAAAGTATGACCGTGGCCACTTAATGGAAGCACCAAAAAGTTCTGAATTGGTAGTTGATATACCAAAAAACACAAAGCCTAAAGAGGTGTTGGAATATGAAAAAAAGAATAGTCGAAAAAAGAAAGTAAAATTAAGAGATGGCTCAACTCATTGATAAGTTTACAGCCATTGCTTTCGCCCGATAAGACGTTAGGATCTGCCTATACTGATTTGATTTATTAAAAGAAAATAAAAACATGAAAAAAGGCAACATTTAAAATGTTACCTTAAATTCTTTGGGTTTTTCAAATTGATCTAAAACGGGGTGATTTTTATAGACTATTGGATTTGAAATAATTTCCGTTTTTCATAAAACTCATATAAGATTAGTCAAAAATGCTGCCAAATAATCTCTAATTTTATTAACCAATTAATTACCAGCTTTTTAGCATGAAAAATTTATTTTTAGGCTTAGAAACTGCTGTTTTTTATACAAAAGAAAGAATGTTACAAGGGATTTATCTCAAAAATATTAAAGGTATTTAATTCATTTTATTGTTATTGGATTTTAAGGGCGTACTGATCGCGTTCAATGGAAAAACGCCGCATATATTTTAATTTATTTAAGATTCATTGAAATAATAATATTTTTTATCTTTTCCCCTGTTTTTTTGTTAACCGCGTCAAATTCATTAGTACTTTTAAGCTGCTCACTTACTCCAAAGTAGAATTTAATCTTTGGTTCTGTTCCACTTGGCCTTGCTGAAATCTTGCTGCCGTCTTCAGTAATAAACTGGAGTACATTGCTCTTTGGCAATGATATTTTTTCAACCTGGTTTGTGTTCAAATTCCGCATTTCCTGTTTTTCATAATCGTATAACTGGATTACTGCACTACCCGCAATTTGACGGGGTGGATTGTCCCTGAATCCCTGCATCATTTCCTCAATTTCCTTCGAACCGTTCATACCCTTTTTTGTAATAGAAATAAGATCTTCTTTGTAGAAACCGAATTTAACATACAGCTCAAGTAATTTTGAAAATAGTGTTTGCCCTTTGCTTTTCTCTACAGCTGCTATTTCACATATTATTGCCACCGCGCTTACTGCATCCTTATCACGCACTTTATCGCCGATCATTAATCCAAAGCTCTCTTCACCGCCCACTATATAATTTTCTTTACCCTCTTTTTCCTTTATCATTTCAGCAATCCACTTAAACCCGGTAAGAACATTATAACACTTAATATTACTTTCCTTCGCGATAACGTCTATCATGTCAGTTGTAACAATGGTCTTTATGACCATATCATTTGGCTTTGCCAGTCCATTACCTTTTCTGGCCTCAATTATGTAATTGAATACAAGCAAAGCAGTTTGGTTACCATTGAGTAATATCCATTCACCATTATTATTTCTAACGCCAATGCCTACACGATCTGCATCAGGATCTGTTCCCAATAGAATATCAGCATTAAGTTCTTTTGCTTTTTTAAGCCCGATACTCATAGTTTCTTTTTCTTCAGGGTTAGGATAACCAACTGTTGGAAAATTTCCGTCTGGTTTTGCCTGTTCTTCCACAATATGAACGTTATCAAAACCAAATGCTTTTAATGCCTGCGGCACCAGCATAATGCCGGTTCCATGTATAGGGGTGTAGACAATTTTAAGGTCATGCTGTTGTTTGCATACTTCAGGGTTCACACTAAGTGATTTCACCATTTCAATGTATTTCTCATCAAATTCTTTGCCTATGATAGTTATGTTTTCTTCATTCCCACTCCACTTTACATCATCCAGGCTTTTTATTTTTTCTACTTCAGTAATTACATTTTCATCATGTGGAGGCACCATCTGGGCACCATCGTCCCAATATGCTTTATAGCCATTATATTCTTTTGGATTATGTGAAGCAGTAATTACTACTCCTCCCTTGCAACTAAAACTACGTATTGCAAAACTTAATTCCGGGGTAGGTCGTAATGATTCAAATAAATAAACTTTAATATCATTGGCAGCAAAAATATTCGCAGCAATTTCTGCAAATTCGCGGCTGTTGTTCCGGCTATCGTGGGCGATAGCAACTTTCACATTTTCAAAACATTTTTTCAGATAATTCGCATAGCCCTGAGTTGCCATTCCAATTGTATATTTATTCATTCTGTTAGTGCCAACACCCATAACTCCCCTCAGGCCCCCGGTACCAAATTCAAGATCTTTATAAAAAGCATCTTCAAGTTGTGCCTTGTCTTTCCTTTGCAGTCTGATGATTTCGTCTTTTGTGGCTTCATCATAATCGCCGGAAAGCCATTCATTAATTTTCGTTTCAGTTTTTGCTTCCATATATTTTTTTTCAATTTGAAGGTATTGAATTTTGATTAGCGAAACCACTAATAACCATTACCCGTATTTTTGTATGATGTATATTTCATGTATCATAAGGAAATTCAGGATAATCATATTAACATGTGCTGTCGGCTTTTTTTCATATACTAATATATATGCCCAATTCAATTACAAGCAAGATATCTTTTTAAACAAGCTTCAGGATTTTAAAGATACTTCAGAACAACATAATTTTTATCCATACAACAAAAAAAGAGTAAAGCTGGTAACCCTGGCAAATATTACAGGCTTTGGAAGTATACTAATAGGCCTCAATTCAGCCTGGTATTCTCAATATCCGAGATCGGGATTTCATTTTTTTAATGATTTTGCTGAGTGGAAACAGGTTGATAAAGCAGGGCACGCCTTCAGTGCATACAGCAGTAGCAGGGCAAGCATGGAATTATGGAGATGGGCAGGGCTTTCCCGCAACCAACGCATATGGATAGGCGGCCTGAGCGGAATTGGTTATGAATCTATAATTGAAACACTGGATGGGTTCTCCTCAGAATATGGATTTAGTGTAACTGATTATGCGGCAAATATTATAGGCTCTGGTATGTTCATTGCACAGGAACTAGCATGGGATGATCAGCGGATTAAATTGAAATTTTCTTTTCATAAAAAAAATTATGGTCAAGCAGATCTCAATGCAAGAGCAAATAAATTATATGGCAAAACAGAGATCGAGCGTTTTATTAAAGATTATAATGCACAAACATATTGGCTGAGCGCAAACATTCATTCCTTTTTTCCTGAATCGAAATTACCACGATGGCTTACACTTTCTGTAGGCTATGGTGCAGAAGGAATGTTTGGTGCCCGAAGTAATATCGCAGTTGATAAAACAGGGGCCGTTGTTTTTGACAGGTCGGATATTAAAAGATACCGCCAATGGTTCCTTGCTCCTGATATTGATTTAACAAAAATAAAAACCAATAAAAAAAGTTTGAAAATTATATTCTTTGTTTTAAGCACTTTGAAATTTCCAACGCCTGCACTGGAATATTCTAATGGTGGATTTAAAGGACATTGGTTCGTGTTTTAAAAGCCCACTGTTCCCGCGGCGGAGAACCTTAGGTTAATATCTGCTATAGTTAGATATTTTTTAAAAGGAAGTTTTTTCGTTTTGCTTTAGACTAGGTGTAAAGTTGCCCCCTCGGGAAGAGGCTGTAGTAGAGACTTCCATCAGTAAAATGTACGTGGGGATGGGCTATCACAATGGTACTTTTGGATGGCCCTCAAGCCTTGCTCCTACAATATCAGGGCCTTCTGTCACAACAATTATTTTTTCATCAAGCCCGGTAGAAACAGATAAACCAACATAATCAGGAGATACAGGAAATTCGTTATGGCTTCTCTCAACCAATACAAGTGTTTGTATTTTCTTTGGATAAAAATCAAGAAAAGGTTTTACTGCATACAATAATGTCTTACCTGTATTAGCAACATCATCCGTAATAATTATTACTTTATCATCGAAATTATGTTCAACGGGTATGGTAATTTTTTTGGGATCTTTTTTGTCAAGATTAATTTCAAGAACAACTATTTCCCCATCAAAAATATTTTCTAAAAATCCCTTTATCTTATGTGCAATTATTAATCCGCTTTCTTTAATTCCTGCCAGGATAATTTGCTTCTCCCCTATGTTGTGCTCCACAATTTCATAAGCCATTCGTTGCATTTTTTTTCCTGCTGCTTCCGCTGATAGAATTAAGTTTTCAAATGGCATAATTATATTTTTCATGAATATAAATACTCCTGAACATTTGAACAATTAAACATTGCAAAACAGTAACTTAGCAACCTTATTAATTTCTATGCAGATTCTTCAGCAAATTCTTTTTATACTGCTTACCGGTGGAGCGATTTTGCTATTTTCAATAAAGGCAAAACAGATCTACCGGAACATCAATCTTGGCCGCGATGAACATATTTCTGACAATCCTGCCGAACGGTGGAAGAACGTGCTTTTGCTTGCCCTCGGGCAAAAAAAAATGTTTCGCTACCCACTTGTTGGTATCATGCATTTTTTTATTTACGCAGGCTTTATAATAATCAATATCGAAGTTTTAGAAATTGTATTAGATGGCGTTTTTGGAACACATAGGATGTTCGCCGGCTCGCTTGGTGGTTTCTACACTTTCCTTATAGATTTTTTTGAGGTACTTGCGATAACAGTTTTGGCAGCCTGTATTATTTTTTTAATAAGAAGAAATGGTCTTAAATTAAAGCGGTTCATGAAGCATGAACTCGATGGTTGGCCGAAAACAGATGCGAACCTGATACTTATAATTGAGATTATCCTGATGACTTTGTTCCTGACGATGAATTCAGCAGACAGAGCCTTGCAACTACAGGGTAGTGAGCATTACCTGGATCATGGTAATTTTCTTTTTTCCGGGCTGATGGCGCCTGCAATGCAGAATATATCAGCCCCGGCTTTAATTGCAATCGAACGTACCTGCTGGTGGCTTCACATTACAGGGATCTTTGCTTTCCTCAATTACCTGCCTTATAGTAAGCACTTTCACATTTTATTAGCCTTCCCAAATACATATTATAAGCCACTTGAGCCAAAGGGCAAAATGAAAAACATGGAAAGTGTGGCTAAAGAAGTTCAATACATGTTTAAGCCTGAACTTGCCCCTGCTAACGGTGAGGCTGAGCCGCAGAAGTTTGGCGCCAAAGATATTTTTGATCTCAGCTGGAAAAGTTTGTTGGACGCTTACACCTGTACAGAATGCGGAAGATGCACTGCTGCATGTCCTGCAAACATTACCGGTAAATTGCTAAACCCAAGGAAGATCATGATGGATACACGTGACCGGATGGAAGAGGTAGGCAGGAATATTCAACAAAACAAAACGTTTACCGGCGACGGAAAAACATTACTGCATAATTACATCACAACAGAAGAATTGCGGGCGTGTACTACTTGCAATGCATGTGTAGAAGAGTGTCCCGTAAGTATTAATCCTTTAAACATAATTCTTGAATTACGTCGTTCACTGGTGATGGAAGAAAGTAATGCACCTGCAGAATGGAATGGTATGTTCAGCAATATTGAAAATAATTTTGCCCCGTGGAAATTTAGCCCTGATGAGAGGGATAAGTGGGCGGAAGAAGTTTAAACATGAAAATATAAGGTGGAATATTCTCCAATAAAGAATTTTAATCTATGGTAAACATAGGTAATGCAATTACAATGGGGCAGCTTCTTGAGTTTGCAGTTGCATTTCCGAACGAAAAGCCTTTACCAATTAAACAATATTTAGCGGGAGGCAATAAAAATATTATTCTCAATGCTTCTGCATTCTTTCTCGGTTTTAAAAATCACCAATCAGAGTTTGACGACAATCTTTAGATTTTTAAAAATGTTCTTCAGAGAAGAGAATGCTGATTTTGCAAATCAGATTTACAATAATATAAAGGAATTTGAAGATAGGGGCGTTCATATTAAAATCATTAATTCTTACGCTAGCCTAAATTTATTTGAATGTTTCTTTTCACAGCCAGATGAAAGAGAAACACAGACTGAGGCAGAATTTGAAAGGAATCTGTTCAAAGCATACTTGATATTTAATTCTGAATTTACCGAAAAACAGAGTATTGTTTTCTCATCTTGCGAGCTGCTTGATGATAAATTGAAAATTCCAATGCTCCTGTTCTGCATGGAGTATCCGGTATCTGATAAGTCAAATTACGACATCAACCAGATTTGGGTGACACAAACGATAAAGGCTATTTATCTTTTTGAGTTTCTAGAAGCAAATATCAAGACATGGCCATTATTAGCTGCATTTCTAACTTATTTTAATATAGCAACGTGGCAAGATTATTTGAAGAGCCTCTTGCCATTGACAATCCCAGCAATAAGAAATGAAAGAGAAGTTCACACCGACATTAATATTACCCCTGGTGAAAAGTTTGATGAAGGTTGCGCCTTTATCGAAAAACTTATGGTGCAGGAAAATGATGAACTCGACCAGAATGATTTTATTACAATTAGAGCCCGACCCTTTTACAAAATTGATATTGGTATCTATAGAATTATTTTTAATCTTTTTGTTGTAGAAAAGATTTTTAAAGGTGCTTACTTTTTACTGCGTGATATAAATAAGACTTTGTCAGACAAAGAAAAAATAAAGGAAATACGAAGCTTCTATGGCGATGAATTTTCCGAAAAAGTTCTTTGCTATAAGGTAGTCGAGAGCATTTATCCCACCAAATGCATCCGTTTCTCAGGGAAGCAATTAGCGGAAATGAAAATTGACGGCGCTCCAGATTATTACATAAGAAAAGGCAAAAACATTCTTCTTTTCGAGTCAAAAGATTTCTTAATTCTTGCAGATAAAAAGGCAGCTTTTGATTTTAATGTTTATGAGCAAGAATTTCAAAGAGTGCTTTATTATGAAACTTTGCTTGACGGAAAGGAAAAGCATAAGGCCGTGATGCAATTAATTAATAGCGTTCGTAAGCTTTTAAAAAAAGAATTTTCTGCCGATGTGGATTATCATTACAAAGATGTTTTCATTTATCCAATTTTACTTACTCACGACAATCAATATGACACTCCGGGTTTTAATGAACTAATAGACTATTGGTTTCAGCATGAACTATTAGGATTACAAGAAGAAGGTTTATTTATTCATCATGTAAAACCCTTATCAGTAGTTAACATTGATTGCTTAATTTACAATCAAATTGGTTTGGCAAATGACATTTCATTGCACGAAATATTAAGTCTTTATCATGGATATAAGAGGCTTGACCAGAAAAAACGAAAATTCAAAAACAAAGAAGAATATGAAAAATATCTGGATGAATACAAGCAGAGCATAATGTCAAAATTGATTCCATTTTCATTGTTCATTGAAAGATATTTTGATAAAGAGGGATTATGGAAATTACCGCCAATATTAGACTTGGTCACACCAGCATTATTCAAAGATGAATTGGAAAGACAGGAATAAAATTGAAGTTAACTTTTGATAAAAGCAAATCTGACATTCAAAGATCACACTTTAAATGCTTCTTTTACTATCAAAATTTTCTAACTCTTTCGAAACAGCATTTAGAAAAGTAGATCCCAATGCTCCATCAATAATACGATGATCGTAGCTTAAGGAAATATACATCATGTGGCGGATGGCAATGCTGTCTCCCTGGCCAGTTTCAATAACTACCGGTCGCTTCTTGATTGCTCCCACAGCCATGATGGCGACTTGTGGCTGGTTTATAATAGGTGTGCCCATAATACTTCCAAAAGTTCCGACATTAGTAATCGTAAATGTTCCGTCTGAAGTATCATCGGGCTTAAGCTTATTGTTGCGGGCAGCATCAGCAAGACCGTTTACTTGTTTGGTAAGGCCTGTCAAATTTAATTGGCCAGCATTTTTTATTACAGGCACAATTAAATTCCCATTTTGAAGCGCTGTCGCCATACCAATATTTATATCCTTTTTAATGATGATGCGATCCACATCAACACTGCTATTTATTAATGGATATTTTTTAATGCACTTTACAAGCGCTTCTATAAACAACGGCGTGAAAGTGATTTTTTCACCTTCCTGCTTTTCAAAATCTTTTTTTATTTTTTCACGCCATAAAACAAGATTGGTTACATCGCACTCTGCAAAGCTGGTAACATGTGCGCTGATGTTTTTGCTATCAACCATGTGCTTAGCTATCATCTTTCGCATACGATCCATTTCTATTATTTCCACATTCCCCGAAACCATTGCCGGTGTGCTGTATTCCTGTTTTGGCGATTGTTCCGGCACATTATGAACTTTAGGTTCTATAGATGTCCCGGTTGGTTTAACAGCTTCGTCTCTCAATGCGTGCTTTCGGTTTTCCAGAAATGCCATGATATCTTTTTTACTTACCCTTCCATCCTGCCCGGTACCTTCCATACTTTCGAGTTCGCTCATGGAAATACGTTCGCTTGCCGCGATATTTAAAACCAGTGGCGAATAAAAACGTATCCCTGAATTTGTATTTGCAGACATTGATTTTTCAGAAGGCTGATACGGAACATGTTCTATAAGACTTGCTTCTTCGTAAGGTTCCTGTTTGTGCGATGATGTTTGTTCACCAGTCTCTGCTGAATTATTTTCAAAAGAATTACCGTTAGTATTAATTCTCGCAATAACGCTGCCAATAGGCACAACGTCATTCTCTTTATATAGTATTTCAGAAATAATCCCTTCAGCTGTAGAAGGCACTTCACTATCAACTTTATCGGTTGCAATTTCCAGAACAGTCTCGTCATTTTCTACTCTGTCGCCTGGCTTTTTGTGCCATTTAAGAATCGTCGCTTCCATGATGCTTTCCCCCAACTTAGGCATTACAAGATCTACCATGCTCATACAATTGTTTTTAATTATTTAAAACTAATATGCGCCAAAATTAAGTAAATTCAATAAGTTTGATTGTAATATGCATTAAAGTGATTGCATTAAAAAATCGCTAAAGATTATGAAAACACGGAAAGCTCTATACTTATTTATTGGAATTATATTAATTACTTTGAACTTGATTGTTGATGTTATAGGGTGGTCTGAAAATAGTTATATTTTCAATTCCTATACTATAGGTTATTTTATTGGTTCCCACATACTATTAATATTCGGATTAGTTTTATTAAGAATGGCTTACAGGCTCCATAAAAGACTTATGGAAAAAAATAATGTTTTAGAAAAATCAATAGATAACATAGGACAAGTATGATTTTGGTTATCGACGACTACTTCATTTTTCCATGATAAATTTTCTTAAAATATTCAAAGCCATCATTCCCGTTACTTCAATATTTCTTTCCCTGGTAAAACGAAGGTTTAATTGTTGACAATTGTGATTTTCTGAATCACCAACTGCTATCCAAACCGTGCCAACCGGTTTTTCTTCTGTGCCACCGCCGGGACCCATAATTCCGGAGACGGCAATACCATAATCTGTATTAAATTTTTTCAAAAGCCCTTGCAGCATTTCAATAACAGTCGCCTCACTTACCGCACCAAAATTATTCAAAGTACCTTCACTTACATTCAGCATCTTTTGCTTTACTTCATTTGAATAACTTACGATACTGCCCTCAAAATAATCAGATGAGCCGGCAATAGAAGTTATAAGATGTGCAATGTATCCACCTGTACAGCTTTCAGCTGTTGAAACAGTTTTGTTTCTTGATTTCAATAATTTTCCTATAAAAACCGGCATTGAATCATCAACATCAGTCACCATATATTCTTTAACCAAAGATTTCAATTCATTAAAATACAGATCCAGTTTTTCTCTTGTTTTATCTTTATCAAAACCCGAAGTGGACAACCGTAATCTCACCATTCCATAATTTGGCAGGTAAGCAAGTTTTATTTCGGCAGGCAAAGAATATTCAAAATCTTCTATGACCTCAGCGAGTGCTGACTCACCAATACCTGCAGTGAGTATCGTTCCATGAAGTATAGAAGGAAGTTGGTATTTGTTTTTAAGCACAGGTATTACCGAAGCTTCCATCATTCCTTTCATTTCATAAGGCACGCCGGGCATACTTATATAAATAGCATCGTTTTTATGAAAAATCATTCCGGGCGCCGAACCTCTTTTATTTTGAATGACCTCGCATACATCCGGGACTTCAGCCTGCTTCAAATTCACTTCGCTAACAGGTCGCTTAAATATTTTTTCAAATAAGTATTTTACATTTTCCAGGGCTTTAGTATTCACAACCATTTTTCCACCAAAATATTCACAAAGCACAGGCTTGGTTATATCATCAGAGGTGGGGCCAAGCCCACCTGTAATTAAAATTATATCGGTACCAGTACTCTCAATATCCAAAGCACCTTTTATTTCCCGCGAGCTATCTCCTATGGCTACACGCTTTTTTAATGCAATCCCATTTTCATTCAACTGTTGTGCCATCCATACACTGTTCGTATCCATTACCTGGCCTATAAGCAATTCGTCTCCAATTGTTATTATTGTTGCATACACATTTTTCATTGAACAAAATTAGTCTGTAAAAAAATTAAAAAATTATTTTACACGTTATTTTCGATTTTATTAAATCAGAATTAATCTTTTAGTTTTGAAAACAATTATTTGATATTGAAAAAATTATTTCTCTTTGCTACGCTACTGGCTTTTGTACAATTGAATGCCCAAACTATAAAGTCGAAGTTCAATGCCGCTTTTAAAAAATTTGAAGACGATCCTTCTTTCACGCATGCTACTATAAGCCTGTATGTAATAAATTCTTTAACAGGTAAAGCAGTTGCCATGGAGAATATACAGGAAGGAATGGCGCCGGCAAGCTGTCAAAAGGTTGTTACAGCATCAACTGCGTTTGAATTGCTTGGGCATGACTTCACTTATAAAACCACTCTTGGCTATAGTGGAAACCTTAAAAATGGAATACTGGATGGTGATATAATTATAAAAGGTGAAGGGGACCCCAGCCTGGGAAGCTGGCGTTATGATGCTGCCAGCGAAGAAAATATTATTTCAATTTTTAAAAAAGCGATCTCACAGGAAGGAATACACGAAATTAACGGTGACGTAATTGCTGACGAAAGTAAATGGCAGGGAGAAGTAACGCCCGATGGCTGGATATGGCAGGATATTGGAAGTTACTATGGCGCCGGCGCACGTGCAATAGACTGGCGTGAGAACCAATATGATCTTTTATTAAAATCAGGTAAAAAAATTGGTGATAGCGTAGAAATTGCAGGAACAATACCTTCCATTGTAATTGGGCTTACTCTCAAATCAATGGCAACATCTGCAGAAACAGGCAGCGGTGATAATGCATACATTTATTTTCCACTTAATAAAGAATATGGTTATGTAAGAGGAACTATTCCCGTGAATGAAGATAAATTTAGTATTTCAGGGGCCATGCCTCACCCCGCAAATCAACTTGCGGTTACTCTTGAAGCTGCGTTAAAAAAGCAATCTTTTGAAAATGTTATTAGAAAAAAAGAAGGCCTGGATTATGAAGATTCTGCACATATATTTTACACGTACAATTCCCTTCCGCTTGATAGTATTGTTTATTGGTTTTTAAAACGAAGCATAAATCTTTATGGAGAAGCGTTATTAAAAACTCTTGGGTATGAGCTCACAAAATCCGGCTCTGTTGATAGCGGAGTAAGTGTTGTAAAAAAATTCTGGCAGAAAAAAGGAATTGAACCATCAGCATTAAATATAATAGATGGCAGCGGTCTTTCCCCGGGAAACCGAATAACTACGGCATCTTTAGTAACCGTGCTTGAATATGCAAAAAAACAAAAATGGTTTTCTTCCTTCTATAATGCACTCCCGGAAATAAATGGTATTAAAATGAAAAGTGGTTCCATTGGAGGAGTTGTATCTTACACAGGGTTTATTAAAAGTAAAGCCGGCGATGCCTACACATTCGCATTTATTATTAACAATTATGATGGGGATGCAAATACCATTAGAAAAAAAATGTGGCGGCTGCTGGATGTATTAAAATAAGATATTGGCAACTTTCATTGTAAATTAATAATCATCATATGCAAAATCAAAATCTTAAAAATCATAGCCGTATACTTCCAGTGTATCATATACTGTTATATTCAGTAGTGATCCTTTGCTTTATCGGTGGCTTGTGGAGACTGTATATTTCGTATAGACAACATTCCGGCAGAGTGACGGCTGCTGTAATAGTTGGTTTGTGTTATGCTGTATTGTTACTCACCTGGTATGCAAGAAGCTTTGCATTAGTAGCGCAAGACAGGGCCATTCGTGCGGAAGAAAATCTCCGACATCTGGCACTTACCGGGAAATTGCCTGATCCAAAACTTACTACCCGGCAGATGATCGCACTTCGCTTTGCTGATGATACAGAATTTGTTCTTCTTGCTGAACGTGCTGCCAAAGAAAAAATGAAGCCTGCAGATATAAAGAAATCCATTGTAAACTGGAGGGCTGATAATTACAGGGTATAAATTACTCCATGTTATTACTCTCCACGGTTTGCTTGAAAAATTTTTTGTCAGTGAAATGCAAAAGCCAAATGGAGATTACAAGCCAGATCATACTTAAGCAAAAGCCTGCAATTACATCACTTGGATAATGAACTCTTAAGTAAACGCGGCTAAAAGCGATGGTAGTTGCAAAAAGAAACAATACTGTTGTCACTATTACTTTCCACGCTTTACTTATGCCAGAAAGCCAAACAAGGTATACGATAATTCCACAAAATGTAAAGGACGAAAATGAATGGCCACTGGGGAAACTAAATCCCGTAACATGTCTTATCAATGGATTTAAGGGGCGCTGCCTTTTAAAAATATCTTTCAACAAATAAAGCAACGATGTGCTTGTAATTCCTATTGACGCTACATCCAGGGCCCGCTTCCAATTTTTTTTAAATAAAAAAATTAAAACAAGCAATGAATAGGCAGGAAGTAAAAATGTGGAAGAACCAAAGAAAGTAAACGTCACAAATATTTTTGTCGCTAAAGGAGATTGGAGAGATAGGATTGCATTCGAAATTGAGTTGTCAAATCCACTTTCATGTTCAAGTACTATTTCATCTGTAATAGTTACAAATACAAAAAGTGAAAGAATAAATAACAGGATAGCAAATATCAAACGCAGGCTAATCCATTTTGCAATTTTTTGTTTAACACCTGAATTTTCCAACTTAAAAATTTTAATACATTAATAGTACGAAAAAATTATTTAAGCCCTTCTCATACTTTCATTAGTTCCCTCTTCCTTCATTTATCCTTCTAAATAAAAGTATTGAAATGTATCATAAATATGTTGATGAAGTGAAGTTTATTAGATGAACTTCCCAATATAATAATCTAAATTCAGCATGGCGAAGCATTACATTATCTAAAGCACAAACAAATTTTGGAGGAACTGCTCTGCACCCTTACTTTTGCGCCGGAGAGTTGGCAGAGCGGTCTAATGCGGCGGTCTTGAAAACCGTTGAGGGTTACACCTCCTGGGGTTCGAATCCCTAACTCTCCGCTGGAATTAGTTATTTAAAATAAAGTGAAATCAAGAAATTCAATAAAATCAATGGTTTCAGGTTTTTTTACTTTAAAAATTTACCAATGGTTAATCCATATTACTGCTATTTAGATCGGGTGATTCGTGGAGTTCTCACTTACTTTATAAAGACTCAACTAAACTTACATAAGTCTTTATCTAATCTATTACATTTTATACAAACCCAGCTAAAGTCAACGGTTGTTTTCTTAAGCTTCATTTAAAGTTTCATCCAGGCAGTAGCTACATCTGCTGAATATATCGCTTTGCGTAGGGGAAAAAACCAGGTTTCCTGCAGCTTACATTACGATTGATGGGGCTACTATAAGCAGCATAACCACTTTGATTTGCTTTTCATATTTGTTTATTTTTAATAGTTAATTAATTTGCTTGACATTTAGTTTCATGCTTACCTAATAATAATAATTTTTTCTTTAAAATTTTCTCCTTTGCCAAATACATCTTTTATAGTAAGTATATAAGTTGCTGCCGGCAGTTCCTGTACATTTACTTCCTGCAGTGGCTGTACGTTAAGTTGCTTTATTATTTTGCCTGTAATATCTGTTATGAATGCCTGGTGGCTTTGACTTACACCGCTTATGAGTATTTTAAACTGCCCGCGGTTTGGGTTGGGCATTATGGTAACATCCACCGTAGTGTTGTTATCAAGCCCCTTTACCGCTTTAATGGCTGAATAAACAAAACGGTTGTCAATATCTATTTGTTTAATTCTGTAATAGGTAATACCTGAAAATGAATTTAGGTCGTGGTAAGTATAAGTAAGCAGTGTTTGGCTATTGCCTCCAATGGCTTTACTTGCCTCAAAACCATCATAGGCAAATTGGTTTTCATTTTCAAATCTTCTTTCAATTTCAAAGCCTTTATTATTGATTTCGCCTGCGGTTGACCAATCTAATGTTACTGAAGTTTTATTGTCACGTACTGCATAGAAATTAAGCAATTGTACCGGCAAAGTTGTTGTAGTCATTCCAATTCCCAATTGACTGAAGGTGGTAATGTTTTTTCTTCTTGCATAACCATCGCTTACTTTTCTTCCTGCTCCGTTTAATGGTTCCAATGCGCTGCCCGCGGGTACTATCCAATCTGCTGCATTGCTGCTGGCGTCAGGACGGCGCAAAATACCAAACTGGCTATCTGCCAACCCGGTAAAGCCGTTAAAATAAAGCTGCAATGCATAATTACCACCTGTGGCAGAAGCATCGGCATTCAAATACCAAACTCCGCCATTATTTACAGCTATGTATGGCGTGCCGTTTTCTGTAACCATTAAACCTGCATCAGTGCCGGGCTTGGGGCCAAAAGATGCAGCAAGAGATGAAGGGCCGGTGATATTATTATTGTCAAACTGCAATAAATTAGATTGAGAAGTATTGCCTACGGGAAAATCGTAAGAGTCGGTGTTGACCGTAATGTTACGTTGCATTTTTCCATTTACCCAGCTATTGCTATAATTGGTATTGGCTGCATCTGCCTGCACGGCATTTGATGCATTGTTTAGTACATTCAATTTATAATTGCCGGTGTTTAACTTACCTGTTTTAAGAAGCAGATTATTGGCTATAGAAATATCATTGCTGATGGTTGCTCCGCCAGCCGCATCTAAAGTAACGGAAGGAAAAACTGTATTGCCACTAATAATATGCCCATTGGCGCTTTGAAAATATACCATACCGGCACTGCCTGTTGTAAATACTCCCGCAGTATTTGCATCGCTCCAGTTACTTTGGTTGGCGATGCTGTTGTTAGTAACATATAAATTACCATTATTTAAAACACTGCTGCCGTTTGCTGCGTTTATGCCTCCCCGTACGGTAATGCTGGCGCCGGAAGTTATGGTTACATTTGAACCATTACTTAAATAAAGCACATCTTGTGAGCAGGCGAGCAAGCTAACTATAGCCAGAGCAGAGGTTATCAATAAGCGTATCATCTTTTTATTTTTAAATGAAGTTTTTTATTGCAAAATGAAGTAGTCTTATTTTCGAATTTTTTCTTTTAAAATATTAATTTCCTTTTGTTGAACTTCTATCATTTGATTCAATTTGTTCTATTGATTACTTGCGTGTTCCAATAGTTCGGCAGGTTCCAATCTGCTTCGTCGTGGTAAAAGATGCAAGAAGTTTTACTGATACTGTAGTTCTATGTTGTTTGTTTTTAGAAAGTGGTTTAATAAAATGAAAATTGATACGTTGTTTTTTATTTCGTCAGTATCATTTTTTTTGTATCAATCAATTTTCCCTCTGCATACAAAGAGTATAGGTAAACGGCGGATGCAAACGCAGATGCATCAATACTCAAACTTCCTTTACCGCTGCCTGAAACATTTACTTCTTTTAATGTTTTACCGCTTTTGTCTGTGATAATAATCTTTGCCGAACTGTATGTTTCCGGCAATGTGTAATTGATTGTTGTAGTATGATTAAATGGATTGGGAACGTTTTGCTCCAGTTTCGGTTGATCAGATGTTTTGCCTGATTGGTCGATTAATTGATTAGTTGATTTCATGTTTGATGAAAAGCTGCTGCAGCATTGGCTCATAGCGTTTTCAATCTGATTGATCTTTGAATTAATATCATTTAATTGCTGATGTAATAAAGCATTATCAGATTGCATTGCTGTATTAATTTGTTTTAGCGAATCATTTTGTTTGCTTAATTCCTGCACTGCTTTTACCAGCGGCACAACAAACTGGCTGTATGCAAGACTATAAACCTGCTTATCATTTTTCGGCGCAATTATTCCATTAAAATTATAGCCGCAATCCTTAGCAGCTTTTTCTACTTCCTGCGCTATAAAGCCGCTTTGGCGTATACTTTCGGTTTCTCTATAATCTAATTTTGGATCCGGCGTTCCGCTGCTATCAATCGTTGAAGAGTTATTTCCTTCTAAAAAATTATCCATTTTTTCAGACTCAAAATTGTAAACTACCGGGCGCAGATGAAGAATGAAAGAAAGACCTTTAACATCTTCTGTTAAATTCTTTTTAAAACGCCCATCGCTGGTAGTAGCATATACACCGTTCGTTTCAATAACAGCAACATCACTGTTACCAAGCTTTATATGATTACTGTTATTTACACGGGCTTTATAACCAAACGCAGCGGCATTAGTTAAATCAGCCGAGCCTACATTAGCTTTATATCCAACTGCGGTATTTAAAGAACCTGTGATGTTTGAATCGCCGGCTTCATAACCGGAAAAATAATTTGAGTGTCCCGTAGTGTTTGAATAACCTGCATGATATCCTGAGAAATCATTTTTACTTCCTGTAGTATTGTAATAACCGGCTAAGTGACCGGTAAATTGGTTTTCATTTCCATAAGAATTATATCCTGCCCAAAAACCAATAAACTGATTATCGTCTCCTCCGTAATTGGAATAGCCTGCCTGATAACCTTCAAAATGATTTCTGTAACCGGACCTGTTTGAATAACCTGCTCCAAAACCGGAGAAATAATTCACAGATCCTTTGGTGTTACTAAAACCAGCCTGGTAACCGATAAATTGATTGCCTTCACCATTAATATTTAAGTAACCTGCATGATCACCCGAAAAATAATTCCAAAACCCTGTTTTATTGGAATATCCCGAGAAAAAACCTGAAAAATAATTATTATTACCGCTGGTATTTGAGTATCCCGCATTGAACCCTATGAATTGATTGTTTAAACCATTAATATTTGAATAACCTGCCATGTATCCGGTAAATTGATTGGCTTCACCATTAATATTTGAATAGCCTGCCTGATTACCTGAAAAGTAATTTAATTTGCCGTTTGTATTTGAGTAACCTGCCTGATTACCTGAAAAAAAATTTAGATATCCAATTGTATTTGAATAACCTGCCTTGTATCCTATAAAAAAATTTGATGATGCAAAACCAACATTTGAATAACCGGCTTCATAACCTGAAAAATGATTATCAGCACCTTCTGTATTTGAATAACCGGCTTTATAACCGGAAAAATAATTTGAGTGTCCGGTAGTATTTGAGTAACCTGCACTATCGCCCATAAATATATTATGAAACTTGCCGCTTAAATAAAGTGCGCCGTTTTGAGTTATGCGTAATCGTTCTTTATTATGAACTCTTATTACCATATCCTGCGCATCGGTGGTACCCAAAAAGTTTGTGTCAGCATTTGTTCCGGCATTACCGGTGAGTGCCCAATGGTGAAACGTTTGTGTGCTTTTATTAGCAGAAGTGCTGCCAATGTTTTGCGAGAACACAGAAGAAGTTGCGCTGGCAGCTATAATCGCCATGCAAGTAAAGAGATTTTTTTTCATTTTTAATATAATTTTATTTTTGGTTGGACAAAAAGCAAAAGGATTTAATCTTTACGTTATTGATGTTATAGTAAAGCACCTACTACGAACTTCCGGATTGAGTTATTATCTGAAAAATTATTTTCCAACATAAGCCGGCAGTAATCCATGGGGCTTCCCTATGCGTTTGAATTACTCGATTTGAATCAGGCACTTAGGAAAGGCAAAAAACCGTTCCATTTTTTTCATCTACCCTTTCTTTATTTTTTAATTAAAGCTTTTAATTCGTCAACTTGCCTTTGTAAAACGGTTATTTCATTTTTTGTCGTTTCATTGTCTTTCATTATTTCATCATCCCGTGCGGCAATTTCCTGGACTGCTTTTACTAATGGTACTACAAACTCAGCATAACGGAGGCCGTAAACGCCGTTTGCATCTTTAGGCGCATCCACTCCGGAAAAATTAAAACCCAGGCTTTTGGCGGCTGTCTCTACTTCCTGGGCAACAAAGCCACTATAGTTAATACTTTCTTTTTCCCGCAAAGCTTTGTTGTAAAAGGCTTTGGCAGCATCATTCGATTGTTCTGTTTTCTTGTCATCAGGTCCTGCTGGCCTCCTAACATTCTTATGAAGGAAAGCATCAAGGCCTGCTGCATCAAGGTTATAAGTTATGGGACGCAGTTTATTAATGAAATCCAACCCCGGTACATTTTCCTGTATGTTTCTCTTAAAACGCCCATCACTGATATTGCTCCAGTTAGCATAGGCCTGGTAAGAACCTGTTGCGCCATTGCCCATGGTAACCTGACTTGATGAAGTACAAATGGTGCCCTGCCCAATCGCAATTACATTATAATATCCTGGGCCGTTTACATCTACATTTGCCCCGAGGAATACATTGTTGTAGCCATTGTCATAACCACTGCCTGCATTGTACCCTATTGCGGTATTGTAATCAGAAGCTGCTGTATTATTAAGTGCAAGACTTCCGATGGCAATATTGAAGTTTCCTGTTGCATTATAGGAAAGCGCATGTGTTCCGGTAGCAGTATTGTTATTTCCTGTTGTGTTGTAGAGAAGCGATAAGTCTCCGTTAGCAATATTATCGTACCCTGTTGTATTGTAATAAAGTGCGGCCCATTCAGTGGCAATATTGTTTGATCCTGTCGTGGTCGAATAAAGTGCTTGTATTCCATTAGCAATATTGGCGCCGCCTGTTGTGTTGGAATACCCGGCATAACTGCCAATAAAGGTATTATATCTGCCTAAAAGCGTACTGCTAACTGAAGTATTAGACCTTCCGGCATTTAACCCGATGAAAACATTGCTTGAATCATCAGTGTTAATGTGCATGATGTCTGTTCCCGCTGCATTTCGAAATCGTATTAAAGGGTGTTTGTTAGACTGCGTAGAACTGGCATCAATGGTTAACTGGGATGTATCCGAACTACCTTTTATGTGCAGCTTGCCTGCGGGGGTTAATGTACCAATGCCTACATTTTGCGATTGCGCGATAAAATAATTACTTATGACGAGTAAGAGGATAAATATTTTTTTCATGAATTTATTTTTTAATTAAAGTTTTTAATTGATCAATTTGTTTTTGCAAATCGTTATTAAAACTTTTTTGAGTTTCATTTTCTTTTTTCAATTCCTCAATTATTTGCTGCTCACTCACTACTGTTGCCGGCATTTTAGCAGATGATGCTATTTCTATCTGCCTTGTTAATCTTTCTATGTTTACCTGTTGCTCCTGTACCGCTTTTACTAATGGCACTACAAACTCTGCGTAACGCAACCCATAAACATCATTTGCATCTTTCGGGGCATCTACTCCTGAAAATTTAAACCCAAGTTGCTTCGCTGTTGCTTCCACATCCTGCGCAACAAAACCGGTATAGGTTGTATTTTCCTTTTCCTGCAAAGCTTTATTATAAGCTGCGTTTGCCACATCACTTTGGTTACTTTGTTCTTTATTTTGTTGAGTTGTTATATTATTATTCTTATGAAGAAACACATCTAAATCTATTGCATTAAGGTTGTAAGTAACCGGGCGCAGTCTGGTAATAAAATCAAGGCCAGGTACATTATCCTGAACATTTTTTTTGAAGCGTCCATCACTGATATTGCTCCAGTTGGCATAAGCTCTGTAAGAATTAGTGGCGCCGTTGCCTATAGTTACCTGGCTTGAGGCTGTGCATATTGTTCCCTGCCCTATGGCAATCACATTATAATAACCGGCGCCGTTTACATCTACATTTGCTCCAAGGAATACATTGTTGTAGCCATTGTCGTAAGCGCTGCCGGCATTGTACCCTAATGCGGTATTGTAATCAGAAGCTGTTGTGTAAATAAGCGCAGAACCTCCGACGGCAGTATTGAAGTTTCCTGTTATATTGTTAAAAAGTGCATTAAACCCGATGCTGGTGTTGCGAACCCCTGTCGTGTTATGATAAAGTGACTGATTTCCATTGGCGGTATTTAAGGACGCTGTTGTATTGGAAAAAAGCGCAGCACTTCCGGTGGCGGTATTTCCAACGCCTAAAGTATTGGAAAAAAGCGCCTGATCCCCCATGGCGATATTGTTATCTCCTGATGCGTTGGAATAAAGAGCTTCATATCCACTGGCGGTATTATTATCACCAAAGTTATTAAAATGAAGCGCTGCATTTCCGTTTGCCGTGTTATTAGAGCCATTGGCATTAAAATAAAGCGCTGCATTTCCGTTTGCCGTGTTGTCATTTCCATGGATATTATAATACCCGGCAGCGCTGCCGATAAAGGTGTTAGATGTTCCTCCCACCGCCGCATTATTGAACTTCCCTGCACCTAAACCAATGAAGACATTGCTTGCATCATCTGAATGAATGTGCAAAATGTCTGTTCCTGCTGCATTTCGAAGGCGTATTAAAGGATGGGTGTTGGATTGGACAACATTGGCATCAATAACTAATTGCGAAGTATCAGCGCCGCCTTTTATGTGAAGCTTACCGGCAGGGGTTAAGGTACCGATGCCCACGTTTTGCGAGTTGGCAATAAAATAATTACTTATGATGAGTGAGAGTATAACTATTTTTTTCATTGTTTTATTTTTTTACCAACATTTTTAATTCATCAATTTGTTTTTGCAGATCACTATTGAAACTTTTTTGAGTTTCATTTTCATTTTTCAATTCTTCTATCATTTGTTGTTGCTCCTGCACTGCTTTTACCAGCGGCACTACAAACTCTGCGTAGCGCAACCCATAAAAATCATTATTATCTTTTGGAGCATCCACTCCTGAAAAATTAAACCCAATTGCTTTAGCGGTGGCTTCTACTTCCTGCGCTACAAAACCTGTGTAGGTAATC
This sequence comes from Chitinophagaceae bacterium, assembly GCA_036007765.1. GTDB lineage: Bacteria > Bacteroidota > Bacteroidia > Chitinophagales > Chitinophagaceae > Ginsengibacter. Next base: position 42,825 of record DASYOM010000028.1, read on the forward strand.
GCCTCTTTTTCCAGCAATGATTTATTCTCAATGCTTTTCATAGCATTATTTGTTTCTGTATTTTTATTTTGTTTATGGAGGAATACGTTCAATCCCGTTGCATCGAGGCCATAAGTAACCGGGCGTAATTTGGTAATGAAATCCAAACCCGGTACATTTTCCTGAACATTTTTTTTGAAACGCCCATCGCTGATATTGCTCCAATTTGCATAAGCCCTGTAAGAACTGGTAGCCCCATTGCCAATGGTTACCTGGCTGGGAGCAGTACATATAGTGCCTTGCCCTATGGCAATTACATTGTAATAGCCGGCATTATTTACGTCTGTATTAGCGCCCAGGAAAACATTATTATAACCATTATCAAATCCATAGCCGGCATTGTATCCCAATGCTGTATTATATTCTGAGGCAGTTGTAGCAGATAATGTATTTTCTCCAACACCGGTATTGTAGTTGCCGGTAACACAATTGGCGAGTACCCCACTACCTATGGCAGTATTAAAACTGCCGGTACGGTTGTTTATAAGCGTTAAAGCCCCGTAGGCCGTATTAAGCCTGCCGGTAGTATTAAAATACAGCGAACTATTTCCGGTTGCGGTGTTATCATATCCTGTATTGTTCCGTGTAAGCGCTGTAAACCCGGTAGCTGTATTTCCATATCCCATAGTATTTGAAGCGCCTGCATTGCTACCGGTAAAGGTATTGTATATCCCATAACCTGATTTGTCGGCTGCATTAAACTGGCCGGCATTTAACCCAATAAAAGTATTGGCTGTATCATCAGAATGAATGTACATTAAATCTTGCCCTGCAGCGGTTCTTAGCCGAATCAAAGGATGCGTATTGGATTGAGTTGTGTTGGCATCAATAACCAGTTGCGATACATCGGCACTACCCTTGATGTGCAACTTACCAGCAGGCGCATTGGTACCTATACCTATGTTCTGTGCATCAGTATTAATTGAAATACCAGCAATCATCATCAAATAAATAAATTTTTTAAACATTTTTTAATTTTTTATTAGAGCTTTTAATGTATTTATCTGCCGTTGCAACGCGGCGTTTATATTTTTTTGATTAGCGTTTCTTTTGCATGACCAGGTTTTCTTTTTGCATTGTTCCAATTTGTTGTTGTTGCTCCTGCACGGCCTTTACCAAAGGGGTACTACAAACTCGGCATAACGGAGGTCATAAACGCTGTTTACATCTTTAAGTATCAATGCAATTCGTCCCCACGTTTCTTTAACAGCCTGGTTTGTTTTAACGACTGAGGTTTTCAACCCTTTGCAGTAAGACTTCGTATTTTTTCTTTTGCGCTGCATTTACATTTTTTAGTTGTTCATTTTGTTTTTGCAATTCTTCAATCAGTTGCTGTTGTTCCTGTATGGCCTTAGTGAGAGGCACTACAAATTCAGCATAACGCAAACCATATAGGCCATCTTCGGTTTTAGGTTTGTCTATGCCGCTGAAATCATAATTCGCCTTAATGGCAGCTTGTTCAACTTCCTGCGCCACAAAACCCGTAAAAACCATTTTCTCTTTATCGGCAATGGCCTGTTTCATTTGCGCATTCCATTCCTGGTCGTGGTTTTCATGTAAGCGTTCACTCAACCCCGTTACATCCAGCTTATAGGTTACCGGGCGCAGTTTCAAAATAAAATCCAATCCTTTTACATCTTCTTTTATTTCTTTTTTAAAACGGCCGTCACTTATGTTTGTCCAGCCAACATAACCACCAATAGAAGAGGTAGCACTATTGCCAAAACGGGCCATGCTATTGTCGGAGACCACTGTTCCCTCCCCGATGGCTATAATATTATACTGACCTGCAAAATGCCCGTCGCTGTTAGCTCCGATAATAACATTGTTATATCCCAGGTCATAATATTTGGCTGCTTCATAACCTATGGCCGTATTGTACTGAGAATTTGTAGTGAGCTGCAGCGCGTTTACGCCCACACCAACATTATAGCTGCCACCCTGGTTGGCAACCAGCGATCGCATGCCGATGCCGGTATTATCGGTTCCGGTTGTCAGGTAATATAAAGACTCAAATCCGCAGGCGGTATTGTTGTTGCTTATAGCGCTTGATAGCAAAGATTCTGCGCCAATGGCAGTATTATAATTGCCAGTGGTATTTAAATCCAGAGCCAGGTAACCAAGGCCCGTGTTATAACCGCCGCTACTGTTAGAATAAAGCGATTGAACACCAATGGCCGTATTATAATATCCATACGTGTTTTGATTAAGGGCATTATATCCGTTGGCAGTATTACCTCCACCACTTATATTACTCTTAAGCGCATAGTTACCGGTGGCCGTATTCTGTCCGCCATCTGTATTGGCAAACAATGCCTGGTAACCAACCGCTGTATTTTCACTGCCGGTTGTATTGCTGTACAAAGACGTTTCGCCTGTTGCCGTATTATAATTACCGGTGGTATTGCTGTAAAGACTACGATCTCCATTAGCTGTATTATCGCTGCCGGTGGTATTGTTATAAAGTGAAAACGCACCAGCCGTTGTGTTGTAGCTGCCTGTAGTATTATATTGCATGGCGTATTCGCCCAGCGCAGTATTTTCTTTGCCTGTAATATTAGAATACAATGATTGCATACCGAGTGCGGTATTGCCGGTTCCACTTGTATTGCTATACAAAGATTTTGCACCAAAAGCCGTGTTAAAGGTTCCGTTGGCATTACTAAAAAGCGCCATAGCACCCGCCGCCGTATTTGCATTGCCGGAAATATTTGAATAAAGCGCACTGTCGCCAATTGCCACATTTGAAGCACCAGTACTGTTCCTGTATAATGCCTTAAAGCCAAAACCGGTATTGCTTGCGCCGGTATTAGCAGCACCCGACTGATAGCCGAAAAAGGTTTGAAAATTAACTGAGTCAATACCGCCGGCATACTTATTATTAATACGGAAACGCAGGGGCTTGTTGTCGGTAGTACCGATAAAACTGGAAGGATCAGTAGCCGAATTGCCGGTGAGGCTCCAGCCGGCAGTAGATACAATGTTCTGCCAGTTGGGCACAGTTGCTGTACCCATGTTCACCATTAACTGGTTTTTTACAGAGTCGTACACCATTAATCCTTTGGCCGGGTTGCTGATAAGACTAATGCCGGGCGTTGTCATCCTGGGCAACAAAAATCCGCGGTTGGTGCTGGTAATATCCAACTGCGCTGAAGCATGAGGGTTAGTAGTACCGATACCGATGCCCTGGCTAAAAATGGTCAATTGCATCATTAATAAAAAGGCACACGCAAAAAAGTAAAAAATCTTTTTCATATAATTAATTTTTAGAAACAGCCGGTTTAGATTCCAGCAGCATAATTTTAGAAAGTAGTTGTTGATACATGTCGTCCTCTTCTTTATTAACCTGTATAATATCTGCATTTTGCTTTTTCAGCGTTTGTATAATTTGCTGTTGTTCCTGCAGCGCTTTTATGATGGGCGAAATAAATTCATCGTAGCGAAGTCCGTAAGTGCTATTATCATTTCCAGGTTTTTCCAGGCCACTGAAATTATAGTTGGCCTGTTTGGCTGCGGATTCAACTTCCTGTGCTATAAACCCGGTATATCTTTTTTGTTCTTTCTGCGCAATGGCCCTGGCGCTTGTTGAGTCTGCCATTTTTTTTGTTCCTTTTTTAAGATGGTTGTTCAATGCATTCAAATCCAACTGGTAGGTAACCGGCCTTAGCTTCATGATAAAATCCAGGCCAATTACTTTTTCTTCAACTTCTTTTTTCATGCGGCCATCGCTGATAACCGTCCAGCCGGCATAGCCACCAATTGAATAGGTAGCGAGATTACCAATACGCACCTGGCTTACGTCTGTACAGGTTACATCCTGGCCAATTGCCACGCAGTTGTAAAGTCCCGGCCCGCTGATATCGCAGTTGGCGCCCACCATGGTATTATTATAACCCATATTATACTTCGATCCGCTGTTATACCCAACGGCAGTGTTATACATAGAAGCTGTAGTATTCATCAAAGTATTGCCACCGATACCCGTATTAGCACCAAGTGTGGCAAAATACTGCGCATTAACACCCGCGGCCGTATTACCGCTTGCCACCGTATTATAATAGAGCGAATTAAAACCAAGGGCCACATTGTTATTGCCTGTTGTATTGTAAAACAAAGTCTCCGCGCCAGCTGCTGTATTACCGGTACCAATAGAATTATTAAACAATGCGTGCCGCCCTAAGGTGCTATTGTTGGCCGTGAGGATATTATTGCGCAAAGCCATGGATTGACAGCCGGTAGCTGTATTATAATCTCCGCCATTATAACCTGCCTGGTAACCAATAGCCGTAGCAGAACTATTATTACCAGTCTGGTACAGGGACTGAAGGCCGGTAGCGGTATTGAACCGACCAGCATTTAGCCAAAGCGCAGCGCTACCAATCGCCACACATTCGCTTTTTCCGAAATTATGATACAACGCACTATCGCCTATAGCAACCAGGTGGACAGTGCCCGGTTCATTTAGCAATGCTGCATATCCAATGGCAATATCACCACCGCCAGTACTGGATAAAAGCGCCGCAGAACCAATAGCCAGATTGCTGCCAAGGGGCACTATTACAGAAGATGAAACCGGGCTGCTCATTGCTGAATGACCTATTACTGTACCAATGCCTTTGCTGTTATAAGCAAGTGCATAAGAACCAAAACCGGTTGCGATGTTCTGCACTTCGTTCAGTGATTGGTAGCCTCCTGCTGTGCAGTATGAATTATTGCCGGCAAGTGCCTGAGAGCCGATGGCTGTATTGTAAAGGGCATTCAGCCCGGTGGTATTGAAAAGTACAGAATCGCCAACGGCTGTATTGTAACTACCAACGGCTATACTGTCAAGGGCCTTATACCCAAGGCCTGCATTACCAAAAGCAGTTTTTGTTTTACTTCCTGCACTGAAACCGTAGAAACTATTGGTGGAAGCAGAATCAATAAAGCCTGCGGCAATTTTATTAATTCCAAAACGCAATGGACGGTTATCGGTTGTGCCGATAAAGTTGACCGCCGGATTGGTTCCGCTATTGCCCTTCAAACCCCAGCCGCTGTTAACCACAACATTTTGAAAGTTGGGTATTGCGGGTGTTCCCATATTTATCATCAATTGATTTTTTAAAGAATCATACACCATCAATCCCTTTGCAGGGTTACTGATGGAAGTAATACCTGGTGTAGTCATTCTTGGGATAAGCAGTCCTTTAGTGGTACTGGTAACATCTAATTGTGAAGATGTATTAGGCGATGTAGTTCCAATACCCACACTCTGAGATTGCGCAATTAAAAAATTAAGGGTAATAAATAGGAGGGTACATATTTTTTTCATTGTTAGAATTTAGTGTTATGTATGCGGTTTAATGATTATGCAAGTGCCCTGGAGAGATAAAAATATATTTCTCTCAATTGCCCTTCAAGCCGGAACAATTATATGGATGGAATTTTTTATTTTTTGGCGGGTTTAATATGAAATCCGGTAAAGGCGGGGTAACCGGTGCGATTTAGCAAGACGTACAACCTGCAACGAGAGAGGTTTTAATTTGTTAGATGAAATATACCTTATAGTCTATAGTGCCTCAAGGCGTTTTAAAAACTCATCCTTTTTTCTGCGGGACACATCTATTACAGAGCCATCGCTCATAGTTACTGTTCCGCCTTCGCCTCTTGAATAATATTTCACGTGGTGCAGGTTAATAAGATGGGAATTATGTACGCGGCTGAAATCATATTCATTTAAAAGCTCTTCATATTCTTTAAGCGTTTTTGTAACGAGCATTTTATTTTTTGGCGTAAGAAAAAAATGTGTGTAGTTCACTTCTGCCTGGCAGCGTATTATTTCCCTTACAGGAATTATTGTTAACCCGTTGAATGTGGGCAGTGCAATTTTTTTTGCATCGTTCTGAAAATGTTTCAGGTTATGAAAAAGTGCATCAAACTGCTGTGCTGATTGCTGTTTATTTTGTTTTTGCTGGTAATGATGCAGCGCTTCAGCTAAATCTTCTTTACTGAAAGGTTTTAATAAATAATCCAAAGCTGAAAACTTAATTGCCTGTATAGCATATTTTTCGAAAGCAGTAGTAAAGATAACTTCAAAATTTATTGCACTTAATTGTTGCAACATATCAAATGCTGATTTCCCATCCAGTTCAATGTCGCTAAATACAAGTTCAGGATGCAATTGTTCAATGGCAGCTTTTCCTTCTTCTATGTTTTTGCAAACAGCTAATACTTCAACATTTTTAAAGTGCTGGCTTAGCATATTATACAGCAGAGTTCTGCTGTTTTCTTCGTCTTCAATTATAATTGCTTTAATCATAGGCTCACCCTCAATCCCTCTCCACAAATAGAGAAGAGACTTTAAAATACCGGTTCAAAAGGTAATAATAATTCAATGCGTAATCCGCGGGATTTATTTTCTGCGTCCTTCAAATCAAAAATATTTACGGCTGTTTTTACTTTTTTAATTTGATTAATGATATTTAACCGTTCGCTTATTATTTGCATGCCAAGCGATTTGTGTGTTTTATTTTCGCTCTGTTCAAACGTTACCATATTCTCCCTACCAGTCCCATTATCTTCTACAACGCAGCAAATCATATCTTCTTTTTTATACACACTAATTTTTATTAAACCATTTTCTTTGTTAGGTACACCATGAATAATTGCATTTTCCACAAACGGTTGTAGAAGCATAGGCGGAATTAATGTGTTTTCTTTATCAATTGCCGAATCTGTTTCAATGCTGTATGCAAACTTGTTTTTAAAACGCAAAGCTTCCAGTTGCATATATAATTCAAGCGCATGTAAATCTTTTTCAAGCGGCACTTCCTGCTCACGGGAATTTTCAAGAATCAAACGCATAAGATTGGCAAATTTTGAAAGATAAGCGGATGCATTTTCCTTATCATTTTCTATCACATATTTATTAATCGAATGCAGGGAATTAAAAATAAAATGCGGGTTCATTTGTGAGCGCAATGCTTTCATCTCAACTTCCTTCATTTGTTTATCAAATGCTGTTTTTCTTTTGCGATTGTATAAAAATATAAATAAGAAAGTAAGAATGGCAGCTACAAAAACGGAAGCAATAATTATATTTCTTATAAGTGTTTGTCGTTTTACTTCTGATGTTTCTAAGGCTTTCTGTTGATTGAGTAATTGTATCTGCTGATCTTTAACTTCGGTAAGCCGCTCGATTTCCATAGCCGCCAGCTTCTTTTTATTTTCATCATTAAAAATTGAATCTTTATCTAAAACATAATTCTTATGATATTGCAATGCTGATTTATAATTGCCTAATCTTTCTTCAATTTCAGATAAAAGCATGTAATGGTTCATCAGCACCTGCATATCACCTTCTTCTTTATCTGGTTTAAGCGCTTTCAACAGGTAATACTGTGAACTATCGAGCAATGCTTTTTTATTCATTTTCATAAATGATGATATAGTATATTTTGCGGAAGTATCTTTTGCAAGATCGAGATACAATTCTCCAATATCTCCATAGTCCGTACTAATTCCATCTGTAATATTCAGTTTTGTATTAATCAACAAGGAGCGTTTATAAAAAGCATAAGCAGAATCTGCTTTGTTGAGCTTCATTAAAATATCTCCGCGATTGCCGTAAATTCTGCCCAAACCAGGCAAATTATTGCTCTCTATAAAATAAGGAATGGCTTTAAGATCATAAATATTTGCGCTATCATATTTTCCTTCATCAAGATATACAATTGCTATGTTATCAAGGCAGGAACCAATGCCAAACTTATCACCTTCATCTTTTATAGCCAGCGATTTTTTATAATAGTCAATTGCCTTATCATATTGTGTAAGATAATAATAGTTAACGCCGATATCCATATAGCAAACGCCTATGTTATATGTATCATTAATACTTTCAAACAATTTCAAGGCTGCCAAATGGTTTTCAATTGCTTTTATGTAAAAGCCAGTGCCCTCATAACAATTTCCAATGTTTATAAGCGCAGAGCCAACATCTTTCGTGCTGTTTATACTTTTAAAAATATTATATGCAATTGTGGCGTATTGAATTGAAGCGCTGTAATTAGAAATTTGTTTTAAGACCAGGGCCTTTGCATAATAAGACAAACCAACGCCTTTTTTCCAGTTTATTTTTTTGGATAAACTAAAACATTTATTTGCATAATTAAAAGCTGTTCCACTATCATTAACCAAATAAGCTCGTGCAAGCCTGTACAGCGTTTTTATTTTATTTGTATCTTCTTTTGCTTTTGTCAAGCTCTGCAATAAGGAATCTGTTTGACGCTGACCCTGTAAAGATTGTGCGCAAACAGAATTAGCTGTTTTACAGTAAATAATTATCAGAAGGATGTGCAGAAAAAAATATCTGAGGGTGATCATAGTAAGTAGCATTTATTCATATGTAAAAATAGAATGAATAAATGACCGGATAGAATTCAGCAAAACAAAATATCTTCTTTTAATACTGGTGAATAACAACAATAGCGTGGGGACAAAAAGCAATTGTTTATAATTCAATTGTATTTCTTATAATAAGAAATTACACATGCGATAACACCCAATTGACGACCACAAATAATAACGATGCCAATACAGATTATGTCAGACAATTAAATTCAACTAATCTAAGCTAGAACAGGACATTATAACCTATACTGATTGCTATAGTTGAATTAATATTCCTGATCTATGCAGATAGCTCTGTTTTTAGAAAATTAAATTGAAAATGTAATTGTGTAAGAATTACCTCCTGTGTGTCGTTGCAATTGTTATACACGGTTGGTATTCCTATGTATAGACAGACACCATATACATCCCATGTATATCATTTCTTAGAAGTGTAATGTGCAATCCGATAGTTGCTTTTATTTATGTTTAGTTACCTTAACAAGAATGACTGTATTTAAGGTTCTTGCCGGAGTTTACATCAACGGGTTTAGTTTGAAAAGCAACAAAAAATTTTAGTGGGATTAGCAAAAGTTTTTTGGGGAATGTTTATTAGTTTACTTGGTACACTTCCCGTCGGTACATTGAATGTTGCTGCTATGCAGACAATTCTACAGGAGGGCATTCGCAATAAAGAAATTGCTTTACAGATATACGTAAGTCTTAACGCCGTAAAAAAACACGTTTTCAATATTTACAATAAGCGGCATGTAAGTAGCAAGGCCCAGGCCATGCGTATTGCTTATCTAAGGGGATTAATTTAAGTTATAATTTCTCCACTCTTTTAGCTACTACGGTAAATAAAATAGTGAACGCGCCAGTCTGCCGGAACTGTTAAGTATTGTCATACTAAGAGTTCCATAAGCATACTCCTCATCTTATGTCGATCATCCACATGAGTGATAAAGTAGGTTTATTTATTTTAATAAGATGGAAGTTGTTAAGAACACTTTCTTCCCACAAATCTAACGACAGAGCCTTTTCCTAAATGATACTTGCCCTCATCTAAAAAGATTTCTCTCTCCTCTATTATTGATAGGTCATAATTTTCAAAGTCAGCTGATATTTCTGCTGTGGAAAATAGCATATCAATATCTTTTGGTCCACCGACTTTAGGGTCAAGATTGTTTAGGTGTAAGTGTTTTTTACTGAAGGCCTCTAATATAATTATACCACCTGGCTTGAGATATTGATTTAATTTTTTGTGAAATAAGGATTTCTTGTCTGCAGCAAAGTGTGCATAGATAAGTCCAATGGCATCAAATGACTCTTTTTCAAACTTGAGTTGTTCCAGGTTTCCAACAATATAATCTATGGTAACATGGTTCTCTTTTGCAAGTTCCAGTGCCTTTGATTTTCCTTCTACACTTAGATCAAATGAAGTTACTTCCCACCCTAATTGTGCGGCAAAGACCCCATTACGTCCTTCACCATCAGCTGGCATCAATATAGATCCAGGTTCAAATTTTTGAAGCCATTCTTTAAAAAACATATTAGGACCTTTTCCGTAGGCAAATTCATGTTCTTTATATCTTTCATCCCATTTTTTCTGATCCATATTATTAATTTTTTATCGTGAAATTTTTTGGTTAAATCAATTCGGAAAAGAACATTATTTTAAATGTTCAAAAACAATTTCTTTATTTAATATCATTCCAGCTGTTGTACCCGTTGTCACTGAGTTTGCAACTATACGAACACGATTTTGTATTATCACCACAAGCAAAAATTCCCCGGATACCGGTGCTTTGCAAATTATCTACCTTGATGTAACCTTCTTTAGTCACTTCACTTCCTAAGACTGTTAGCCGTTTGTTTAGATGTCAAACTGGTTTTTCCGTTGGTGCCATTATAAGATGCGGCAGGAGACTATGGCTAAAGGCGAAGTCCCAAAAGAAATGGCATTAAGAGTTTGATTTACTTAATTCTCAGTAACAGCTCCATTTACTTTGTACCTGCTATAAATTTCTTTTTTTTAATTCATCCACCGCATAATCAGCTGCTCTTGCGGTAAGCGCCATATAAGTAAGTGATGGGTTTTGGCAGGCATTTGATGCCATGCATGCGCCATCAGTAACAAATACATTTTTTACATCCCACACCTGGTTATGTTCGTTTAATATGGATGTCTTTGGGTCTCTTCCCATTCTTGCGGTGCCCATTTCATGAATGCCCAGGCCCGGTGCTTGTTTTGAATCGTAAGCATATACATCCTTAAAGCCTGCCTTCTCCAGCATTTCCTGCCCCGAATTTAAAATATCTTTCAACATGGCTGTTTCATTGGTTTTGTATTCACAATCTATCTCAACGGCTGGTATATCCCAGGCATCTTTTTTATCCTTACTTAAGGTTACTTTATTTTCATAATAAGGCAGGCATTCACCCATGCCTGTCATCCACATATTCCAGGCACCGGGCTCAGTAAATTGTTCCTTAAAAGAAGTACCTATGGTGTCTTCTGTTACGTTATGATTGTTTCTTGAACCGCCGGCTGCAATGGCAAAGCCGCGTATAAAATCTTTTTGAATATCGCTGCCTACATTTCTAAAGCGGGGAATATAAACACCTGTTGGCCTTCTTCCATAATAATACTGGCTTGCATACCCATCATAAGAACCTCCCATAGAACCGCGGTAATTATGATCCATCAAATAGCGGCCAAGCACATCGTTAGCATTTCCGAGCCCATCTGGAAATACTAACGATGTGGAGTTGAGCAATACAAGGGTGGAATTTATAGTGCCGGCATTCAAAAAAATAACTCTTGCGTAATAGTCTGTTATTTTATTTGTAAGGGCATCAATTACACGAACACCGGTAGCTTTCCTTTTTGCTTTATTATAAATGATGGAATGTACCACCGAAAAAGGGCGCAGGGTGAGATTGCCCGTTGCATGTGCGGCAGGAAGCGATGCCGATACGCTGCTAAAATATCCGGCGAAAGGGCATCCCCTCGCACATTTATCCCTATATTGGCAAGGCCCTCTTCCATTTAAACCTTTCGTAAGATTAGCCGTTCTTGAAATGATCACATGCCTGTTTGCATAAGAGGTTTCCACAGCATTTTTGAAATGTTTTTCAATACAATTCATTTCCATAGGAGGCTGAAATTCTCCATCGGGCAGATGCGGAATCCCATCCCTGTTGCCACTTATGCCAACGAATTTTTCAACATAAGAATACCAGGGCGCAATATCTTTATAACGTATAGGCCAGTCAACACCGATCTCTTGCCTGGCATTTGCTTCAAAGTCAAGATCGCTCCAGCGTTGCGTCCATCTCGCCCACATTAATGATTTGCCCCCTACCTGGTAACCCCTTATCCAGTCAAAAGGTTTTTTTTGCACATATGGGTGCTCGTTATCCTTTACAAAAAAGTGCTGTGTAGCTTCGTTGAACTGGTAACATCTTGACGCAATAGGATTATCTTTTAGTATTTTATTTGTAAGCGCATCACGGTGAGGTAATTCCCACGGATTAAGGGTAGCTGTTGTATAATCTTTGATGTGCTCTACATTACGCCCCCGCTCCAGCACTAATGTTTTCAATCCTTTTTCACAAAGCTCTTTAGCAGACCATCCGCCCGTCATGCCTGAGCCGATAACTATCGCATCAAAAGTATTTAGCAAAGCCCCTTTTGAATTAATGTTAGGTATGGTATCATTAAATCCCATTGGTCACAGTTTTATTTTCTAACAATTTTTTAGGTTTATTACCAGCCAAAAACTTTTCTTACATATTCTCTGCTTAATTTCCAATCTTCTTTTACAGGACGTACAGGAGGATCATCAAAAGCCAATTCAACAGCCGCTCTTCCACTGTAATTTATATCTTTCAAAGCTTTTGCAATTGCCGGAAAATCAATCACTCCTTCACCAACTGCTTCTGTCCATTTACCATTTGCTTTTTGATCACGAATATGCATGTATACCATTTGATGTCCATAGGTTTTTATGAACCAAACCGGATCAACACCGCCACGAACCAGCCAGTTAAGATCAGGCCCTAATTTAATTCCAGGTATTCTTTTTAAAGTTCCTTTAAGATCATGCATTTCATTGATAACTTCAAATGTATGATTGTGCAGGTTGGGCTGTACGCTATTCTGTTCGCAAATTGTTATTATTTTTTTCAGCGTTTCAGCCTGGGTATTTAATTCATCTTCCGTTTTCATTCTTTTTGCATCGCCTACCGTTAACCCGATCATTTGTCCTCCAACCGCATGCAATTTCTGTATCACCGGTTCTATGTCTTCCAGTATGTATTGTTGCTTGTCTTTATCCCACATATCCCCATAGTAAGAGGTGCCGGTTATGGGCAAATCATATTTCTTAACAAGAGAATTTATACGGTCAACGGCATCCTGATGTTTAAGAAGAGGCTCCATCAATTCTACTTTATCGTAGCCGGCATATTTTATATCGCTAAACACTTCATCGAGTATTGGCGTACAATCCCAATTGGGCGGGTACCTGCTTGCATATACCCACAGGTGTGCATCCACAGGCACCTTGGCTTTATTGTGCTCTGCAAAACAATCCTGGTAAAATAATCCCCCCAGCATAAAAGCACCTGATAACGCCCCGGATGTTTTAAGAAAGCAGCGGCGTGAATACCTGTTTTCTTTCATTAAAAATATTTTTGTCTTTTATTTAGAAGAAGGTAATGCAAAAGCTACATAACTATCGCCTCCTTTAGCGCCAAGCTTGGTACCCCCGCAGGCTATTACCACATATTGTTTACCATTAACTTCATATGTGCTTGGAGTTGCAAATGCAGCTGCCGGTAGTTGAATTTCTCTAAGCAATTTGCCATTCTTTTTATCATAAATCCTGAAATAACCATCCTTAGTGCCCGCTATAAACAACAACCCACCCGCAGTAATTACCGGGCCGCCATAACTATCGGAGCCTGTTTGAGGCTTCCCTTTTGCTTTCAGCTCTGGAGTTTCGCCAAAAGGAACTTTCCAAACATACTCACCTGTATTCAGGTTGATAGCATTTAAAGTGCCCCACGGAAGGCCAACTGCCGGTAACCCATTTTTATCTAAGAACTTGCTATAACCAGATATGGAGTAGGATACGTTGCTATCTTTTTTTGGACGATTATTCGATCTGGGCTCTTTACTCACTAACGGCTCCTGTTTCTCATCGCCAAAAAGAAACCCTGTAATAGCCTCCTTTTCTTTTTCATTAAACTTAGTGAATGCAGGCATCATATTTTTTCCATGAGAGATTGTATTTCTCACAACATCCCTTGAGCGGCGACCGCCAATATTAAGAAGTGAAGGGAAGCCGCTTGCGGGATTGCCCCGAAGTTCTGTTCCGTGGCATGATGCACAGTTAGTAGCGTACAGACTTTGACCGGAACTCATACTAACATTTTGCTGTTTGTTATCTGAAAGGCCAAGAGAAATCCGCCAAGCCATCTCACTGCTGTTTAAATATAAGATACCATCGAGGTCTGCGGCAGCGCCTCCCCATTCTGCACCTCCATCTAATCCCGGGTAGATAATTGTTCCGTTCTGACTAAGAGGCGTAAATGGGCCTTCCGAACGGCTGCGGCGAAATGAATCTATCAACTCCTGTCTATTTTCTGCATATGGGTTTATGTCATTCTCAGTTAGAAACTGGCGGGCGTAAGGTGCAGGCTTTACTGGCAATGGCTGTGTAGGCCAGGCATGTTCGCCGGGAATATCTGAGGCGGGCACTGGTGTCTCTTTAATATCAAATAACGGAGCACCTGTTTCCCTGTTAAATACAAAAACATAGCCCTGCTTGGTTGTCTGAGAAACTGCGTCTATCCGCTTACCGTTACGTGTTATAGTTATCAGGTTAGGCGGGGCAGGAGGGTCACGATCCAAAATATCGTGGTGAACTAACTGAAAGTGCCAGATCCTTTTACCTGTTTTGGCATCAAGCGCCAGCAAGCAATTTGCAAATAAGTTGGCGCCTATACGTTGGGCACCATAGAAGTCATATGCAGCGGAACCTGTAGGCACATATATAATACCACGTTTGCGATCAACAGACATACCCGACCAGTTATTTGCAGCACCAACATCAGAAGTATTTTTATACACTTCCTTCGGCCATGTATCATAACCAAACTCACCGGGACTAGGAATGGTATGAAATACCCAGGCAAGTTTACCTGTTCTTATGTTGAAAGCCTGGATATGGCCCAAGGCAGCATCAGTTCCTTCTGACACCCGAAGCGGCATTACAATAAGGTCTTCATAAACTGTTCCCGGTGTGTTTGAAATAACCATTTTCTGCGTGCTTGTTTCGCCCAATCCTGCCTTCAGGCTTGTGCGCCCGCTATCACCAAATGAAACAACCGGTTGGCCCGTGGATGCATTAAGTGCATACAGCCAGGGGCCGCTTGTATAGAGAATACGCTTATCACTTCCATCTTCCCAGTAGCTTAACCCACGGCTGCTGCTAAAATTATCGGGGCCGTTGCTCTTTCCTTTCCAAATTTCCTTACCGGTGGCAGCCTCTATTGCAAAAGGCCTTGTGGTAGCAGTCATCCCATATAATACACCATCTACAATAAGGGGATTACATTGCATCTGCCCGGAGTCAAGAGTATGATATTCCCAGGCAACTGTAAGTTGATTGACATTGCCTGCGTTAATTTGCTCCAATGGAGAATAATGATTTCTTTCCGGCCCTCCTAAATATTCTTTCCATTCATGAGAACCATATGAAGGGCGATCAGCACTAGGATTGCATGCTACAAATCCAATAAAAGCAAAGGTGATTAAGGGTGCTGTAAATTTTTTTATAGTATTTCTAACAGGAAATTTCGAATTACAATTGAATATGTTCATTCTTATTATCTTTTGATTTTGATGCCTGCAGGTATTCTTTCTATTTTGCATTTCTTAAGTGTTGCCATTGATGGTCTTCCGCTTTGAAGTTAGAAAGATTTTTCAACAACAAAAGCACTCGCCGATATTGTGAAGCAATAATCCATACAAGAAGACACAGCTCAAGTGAGTAACATGGATAATCAGCAGGCTTGGAGTTGGGAAGGATTCACATTAAAGAGATGCGCCGGACTAATAATTATGGGGATGGCCATGGAGAAACTTTATCTTATCTATGCGAACAAACTTTCTATTTCAATGTTTTAAAACAATTTAATATTTAAAAAACTTTAGTTGTTCCATCACCAATTGAAACGACATAGGGACTCAATTCCTTTCCTGTGTGCTTTACATATT
Organism: Chitinophagaceae bacterium; assembly: GCA_036007765.1. Lineage (GTDB taxonomy): Bacteria > Bacteroidota > Bacteroidia > Chitinophagales > Chitinophagaceae > Ginsengibacter. The sequence goes on from DASYOM010000028.1 coordinate 58,525, forward strand.
GCGCAGCTATTCCGTTTATCAAACCCGGTATTTCATTTTCCTTTACGAGGTTTATAGTACAACCTCCAAAACCACCGCCCATCATTCTTGCACCAATTACTGCATCATTATCCCTTACAAAATCAACGAGGTAATCAAGCTCATCACAACTCACTTCATACATTTTACTGAGGCCATCATGTGTTGCAAACATTTTTTCACCCAGCGCCTGTATATCGCCGTTTTGAAGATCTTCGCAACCTTTAAGTAAACGATCAATTTCCTGTACTATAAACCGGCTGCGCATATCAATCAATTTATCTTTTGGCAATACATATTTATCAAGCATGCCTTCTGTTACATCACGCAATGCGTGCACCTGTGGTTCGTGTTCCTGTACCCATTTTACGGCCTGGTTGCATTCTTTTCGGCGTGTATTATATTCTGATGAGGCGAGAGAATGTTTTACAT
>DASYOM010000029.1:0-44787 GCA_036007765.1 Chitinophagaceae bacterium
GGAATTTTGCAGAAGCTATGGTCAATTTTGAAAATGACAAATATGCATTTGATAAAAGACTGATCGAAGCCTATTATTTTCTGCCAACTCTATATATCAACAGCGGAAAAAGTAAAAAGGCAATTGATGAAACTAATAGCATTATTGCGGCAATGGGCTCTACGCCAGGCTTTGGGTGGTACAATATTGCACTGGCAAGAAGCTATTTATACAACGGGCAATTGGATAGCTGTGAAAAAGCTATCAATAAAGCAGCCCAATTTAAGGAACTGCACATAGGGACAACATTGGGGCAGGCTCAATATAATTTTGCCGTGAATGTGATTAAGTTATTGCTCGCAAAAAATAAGATCGAACGAATAAAATTTTTGAATAGGGGCTGGTGGTATTCTCTAAGTGATCTTTCATCAATAGCCTCATTGACCGGTGAACAATTTCTTTTGAAATTTGCATTGGTAAACGAGATCTCAGAAAATCCTGAAAGGCAGCAGGTAATCTACAATTTGTTTACGAGTGAAAATGTTATTGGCTTTGATGAGATATTGAACCTGATGAAAAATATAAGCCCGCAATATTTTGAAACTGTTTACAAAGAAAAAGTTGCCAACGAAAAACGACCTAACGTTGTACGCTACATGCAGCTATTTTCCGGCGAGTTTGAGTATGAAGATGGTAAGCATTCTGAAAGTAAACAAACTTTTGAAAATATTTTATACAATACTATCCTCGACACCGCCCATGAAAAATTATTTTTAGCAAGGTTGTATGAAAGCCTTGCCAGGAGCTATGCTTATGATGATGAAACCGAAAACTCCCAGGTAATGATATATAATTATTTCAAAGAGTACCCCCAGTTAATCCCATTTAGCGGTTTTAAAATGAAGATGTATCTCAATACATCAGATGCAGAAAATGCAACGACTAAAAAGATAATTAATGAATTGAGAAGTTGCAATATCAATTGGGTTGATGAACCGGATAATAATACAGCAAGAGTGTCCTTAAGGTTTAGCGCTTTTAGAAATAAATATTCAGTTGATTACTCTGTTGTGGATGCCAATGGTAAAACAATTGTGCCTGCGCAAAAAATGTATTTTAAAAAGGTGGCGGGAGTTGGGAAGGAATTGGGGATGAGGGTATTTGGTGTAGGTGGAGCGGTGGAGATTGAATAATGGTAATTAATTAGCTGTTGTGGAATCCTCAACTTATAATCAATTCCGCAAGCCTAGCCATTGACAAGCGATAAGACACCTCTATTCGTGAGCATATAGCTCATCATTTGTCAGCTCTAAGAAATTATAAGTTGCAAAATTTTTGATTATTAACTCAAAATTTTTCTCAAATAATACGAATAGATGTTTATTAATAATATTCCTGTAGAGATTAATAAAAGATTGGCTGGAGATTTACTTAGAATATATGAATCAAAAAAATCATTGTCCTTTGTTATTACAATCCTGTTTTCTTCTTTAGCTAAAATTCTTATTTCATTATCTGTAGTCCTGTCTTTATTGGGTAAGTTATTTGTATGTTTAACATCAAAGCCCTTACCTATTATGAACAACGCAAGGCTAAATGGAAGTTGAGCGTCAACAATAAACTTTATCACACCGAAATTTTGTGAATGGTTTTGGTTTCAGAAAGGCGGGAGGCATATAATAAACAGGCTTGTATATCTTCTTTTTCTATGGCCGGATAGTCAGCTATAATTTCATCATTCGTCATTCCAGCTGAAAGCAAATCTAATATCAAAGACACGGTATACCGCATATTTCGAACAGCCGGTTTGCCATGGCAAATCTCAGGATTGATTGTGATGCGCTGTAATAAATCTGCCTGCATAATTTTATTTGTCACGTAAATTACAAAATTAATTAATAATGAAATTTGTAATGTATTATCTATGGGTAGTTAAGCACTATCAATAGAAATAGTACCGGAAATATTTCCAAAAATTCCTAATAGTTAATTTCGTCTAACCAATTACGTTAGCCACTAATCAGCAGAGAGAAACCTTATTACTTTATATATTTTACTCCTTAAACCAATCTTCCGTTGTAGGCATTGTAAAAGGCTTATTGAAAAAGTCGTCCAGGATTTGCAAAAACATTTCCTTTTTCTCCCACGCGCCACCGTGAGTTGATCCTGGCAAAATACATAGCTGGGAGTTGGGAATATTTTGAAACATTTTTACAAGATGCTCCGGCCGTATTACATCCCTGTCTCCTCCCATAATTAACACAGGCGCTTTGATGCTGTGGAGTTTTGAATAAGGAATGTTGGGATAGTCACGCATCATCTCATATAATTTTACTTCATGCTTATCCTTTGAAGTCTTAATTAAACGGTTGACTGCAGTAACAGCCCAGGGAAAAACTGCGGAGCTATCCGGTTGTATATTGGCGCCATATGCCAATACTCTTTTTACCTTTTTGGGATAATCCATCGCTAACACCAACCCTAAAATTGCGCCATCACTTTGCCCCCAAATGAAAACCGAATCTATTTGTAATTTTTCCAGCAATGCATTTACGTCAGAAGCCATCACATCGTAGTTTAGTGGCTGATCCGTGTCTGTTGATCGTCCCTGTGACCGGCTGTCAATTGCGATCACTTTGTATTTTTTAATGAGATCAGGATAATGGCCGCCCGCATTTGAGATTGAGCCGCCATTGCCGTGCAGAACTACCAGCGGCGCACCTTCACCATATATTTCGTAATATAATTTGATACCATTTACATCTGCAAATTTTCCCGCTTTTTTATTGAAGCCATAGTTGGACACATTCTGACCTTCTATTAAAAGAAATTTTCCTTTTGATGTTCCATCTGTCTGAAGAGAAGCTTTATACAAATTGTTGACACCATTTTTACCCATTCCTATACCACTCTCCCATCCCTCCATTCCATTTTCGAAATCAGTTGCGTAAAGGGTTTCCCATTTATTTTTTCCTTTTTGTATGTCTACTTTGAAATTATCGTAATAAAATTTTCCATTCAATTCACACAATGCGCCAATTACTAATTGGTTTGCAGCAGAATCTATATCACCTTCTATTCTGTAGGTCTTCCATTCGGTGCTGCGGATTGGGCGGGCCCACATGTTTTCAAAGAAACCTTTCCCGTTTGTTTTGTCTACCCTGGCCCATAGCCTTGCAGATGCACTATCATCTTCCACTGCCGCTTTCACCTGCGCCTGCAGCCTGAAGTGGCGGCCCTCATAACCTTTTACAGAAATAACATGGTCCCATGATGCCCAGGTATCCTGGGCATTACAATTTTGTACGAAGGCAGTACAGCAGATAATTGCTACACCCAGCAGGTATTGCTTTATTGATTTCATTTTTGTTTTTTTAGAAGTTGAAAAATTAAGAAAAGGTATAATCAGGTTATCACATTTATATCACTGGGTTGAAGAGGAGATTCTAAAGATATTAAATGCGGAACAATTTTTTTTGCAAAAATCCCGATGAAACTTTTGAATGAGTGCTTTTTCTTTTCATCCTTAATTCTTTGGAGTAATCTAACGTCATGATTTACTATTGTTTCTCCTTTATCAAAAGACATTTTCCTAAACGGATTCTCCAAAACTATAAATATGAATTTTTGAGTGACTTCGTTTGCCGGCTATAATAAAACACATTCATTAAGGAAAGCTATCAGTTTTTATCTTCAGTTTGAACATCAACCTGTTTTGTTGGATCAATTGCCAGCCAAAGCATGCAGCCGATTAGCGTTACGAATGCCACTACAAAAAGAGGATAGTTGAAATTATGGGTTACGTCTGCAATTTTACCAAACATAAGCGCCAGAAAAAAAGCACTCATCTGTCCAAAAAAGTTCATGGCCCCGGTAACAGTTCCGGTGTTATTGCGCCCTATATCCGAACACACCGCATAAGATACCATTACACCAAAGGAGTAGAAAGCATTTGCCGCAATAAGACAATAAGCACTTATATTATTTTGTGAAGTTAGTGCCGAAAAGAAAATCATTATTCCGCACATGCCCAGCCCTGTCATACCAACAGAACGCCGGCCAAACCGCAAACCTTTTCTTTTGACGATCCAATCTCCAAAAAATCCTCCCGCAAGTAAGCCAACGATTCCTATAATGAACAATGTAAAAATAACAGGCTTGGTTTCAGATTCAGTAAAGTGCCTGCCTTCCTGTAAATAAACAGGCATCCAGGCAACAAAAAAATAATTTGACCATTGTAAGCAGAAATACATACACATTAGTGCCCACAATGTGCGGTTCTTAAAAATAACCCTGAATGGAATAAGATGTTGCCCGGAACTATACCGGCAGCCGGATTCTATAAGCTGCCGTTCTTTTGCAGATATGTTACGCATTTCAGAAGGAAAATTGCGGAACCACAATAAGCAGCACAATATCCAAACTACACCAACAAGTGCATTTACATAAAATGGCATCCGCCAGCCATAGGAAACTGCCAGCGGAATAATGATGAGCGGGGCAATGGCAGAGCCTATTTGAGACCCGACACCAACCCATGTTAACGAACGCCCTGTTTCGTTTTTAGGAAACCAGTGTGATATAGTAATTAAGCAATTAGGATACGTTCCCGATTCACCCATTCCAAACAAAAAACGTAGAACTATTAATGACACAAGGCCAGTTGCAAAACCAGTTAATGCCGTAAACAATGACCACCATAAAACAATACGGATAAAAACTTTACGTGGCCCGATATGATCACCCAATACCCCGGATGGAATTTCAAACAGTGCATACGCTAATGCAAAAGATGCGAGCACCCACCCGAACTGTTCATTGCTGAGCGAGAACTCAGTTTTTATTCTTACTCCAACAATTGAAATGCAAATACGGTCAAGATAAGTAAGTGTGGTTAATGAACATAACAATACCAGTACACGATAACGATATGGAACTGCCTTAATCATGTATGTTTATAAGTTATATAAAACTGCAGAATTAAAGTATAAGATAGCAAATACATTAAAAAGCGGATGAAATTCCCGCCATCTTTTCTTATGATACTTCGTCATGTTTATTTGGTCAGAGCATAACTTCTCTGCAAGTGTGGAACTTCAAGTATGAGTAAAACGCCATGCCCATCCCATATCGATCGCAATCTCATGCGAAAAATAGTATAAATAAATTTCTGCAAGAGGTTCATAGCAAAATCTAACAGGACGAAAAAAGATTAATAGATAACTGTTACTATCCCTTTTTGCATAACGTTCTTTTCTTCTTTGTGGGAATACCTGGCTATCCAAACATATGTCCCGGGTATTATGATGTGGTCAGGCATTTTGCCATCCCATTTTTTATAAGGGTCAATGCTTTTAAAAACAAGCTGCCCCTGGCGGTTATAAACAACCAATGAATAATCTTTTAGTGTGCTTAAAATACCTAAAGGCCCAAAGTAATCGTTTCGCAGATCAGTGTTTGGGGTAAACGCATTAGGAAAAAATATAAAGCCGCAATCGCCAATTATATTTATGGTATCTTTTAAAATACAGCCAGGATCATCTCTTACTTCAACTGAATAAATGCCTGCATTGGTTACTCTATAATTGGCAGAAGAAGAATTGTCCTGCCATCTATAGCTGGTGAAAGTTCCGGGAGATAAAACGATGTTACTGCCGGGACATAAAGTGGTATCATTACCCAGGAAAATGGGTTTAGGTTTGTCATTCAGGATAGTTATTAAGGATGTTACAATACAACTGTTTTTATCTGTTATCGTTAAATAATAATTGCCAGAATATGCATTATTTAAGGTGGCGGTTTTATTGTTTTGAGATGCCCATAAAAAAGAATATGGTAATACGCCGCCGCTTACAGAAGCGCTTGCATTTCCATTGCCAAGATCACAGTATGAAGCTTTAGTTGTAATTGTAACATCTAAAGCCTGGGGCTGTGTAATGATTACAGAAGCTGCCTCACTGCAACCAACCGCATCCTGTACTATTAAATTGTAAGTGCCGGCAGCAAGAGCAGTGATAGTATTACTGTTAGAAGTCGGCGGGGCATTTGTCCACTGAAAATTGTAAGGTGGTGTGCCGCCAGTTACCATGGCTTTTGCTTCACCTTTCAAATCACCTGCACATAACACATCCTTATGTGAAACCTGGAGATTAATAGCAGATGACGATGCAATAATTGTCGTATCATTTTTTATGCAGCCATTGTTATCTGTTATACTTACAGTGTATTGACCCGGTGCAAGATTACTGACAGAATCACTTGTAAAGTTACCAGGGTTCCATGTATATTGATATGGGCCTGCACCGCCATGAACTTCTATCGCAGCGTTTCCATTATCACTACCACAAAATGTATTTTCGATTTTCATAAATGACGTGATCGCCGTTGGCTGATGGATGATTGCATTGGCAAATGCCTTACAACCTTTCACATCTGTGACAGTTGCTTTATAAGCGCCTGCTGCAAGGTTATTATTAACAGGTGTGCTTACTCCGGGAGTCGACCATAAATATGTATATGGTTTGTTTCCTCCAGTCGTTGTTACAGTTGCCAACCCATCATTACCATTAAAGCAACTTACATCTTTCATGGATGAAATTGACGCAGCAAGATTACCCAGGCCCGGAAGATCAATGTCTATAACCTTATAACAAAAATTTTTATCCGTAACAGTAACCGTATAAGTTCCGGAAGCTAGATTGCCTGCAGATGAGCTATTGCTTACATTAGGCGCCCAGCTATAAGAATACGGTGGAGATCCACCGGACATTACAATATCAATGTTCCCATTGGCTACCTTACAATCAGGCTTAGTTGTAGTTAATGTGAATACCAAAGGTGGAGGCTCTATTAATGATATATTTGCGGAAGCAGGGCAGCCTTCTGAATTTAATATGGTTACATGATAATCCCCTGCGCCAAGATGCACAGCACTTCGGGTAGTTTGCGCCGGGTTGGAATTCCAGATATAACTAATCGATGAGCTGTCACCAACAAAATTTACGGTAAGCGAGCCGGTAGTATCATCATGACATCTTATCGGAGTTACAATTGTGGCGTTAATATTTGCGATGATCTCTAAATTGGTCAGCGTAAATGTTGAGGAAGTATTTCCCGGCCCTGATGTGGTTAAACTTACAGTGTAATTACCTCCCATAGTATAGGCATGTGTAGGTTTTGGAGACGTTGATGTGTTATCTGCTCCGGAAGATGGATCGCCAAAATTCCAAAGGAAAGATGTAGGGCATAATGTAGATGTACTTGCAAAATTTACCCGTAGGTTACTGGAACAGCTGTATGTAAATGAAACTTTACTAGCTGGTGCTTCTTCAATTGTAAAATCATCTACAGCGAAACCATCAAAGTCGTTACAGGAAGAACCACTGGCAAATACAAAGCGAAAAATAACATTGGGCTTACCCGCAAGGTTAGACGCATTATGTTTTGCTGTTACCCAACCTGCACTTCCATTACTTATAATGCAGCCCGGCCTTGATGTTTGTATATTTCCAGTCCATGCATCCTGGTTACCTAAACTGGAAATTGATGCATCGTTGAACCATTCTTCAGCAAGGCAGTTTCCTGTTTCATTAATGCTGCCAAGTAATTGCCAGGTAACTCCATTATTGGTTGAATACTGGAAATTAGCACCATCATTGTTTCTTTCAGTTTCCCAGAATATTTTAAATTTTAAATAAGGGTCTTTAAGGTTAGTGAAGTTAAAACAGGGGCTTTGCAGCCACGAGTTTTCATCATTATTGTAACCGCTTTTATTTAAGCCGCCGGTTATCCAGCATCTTACGCCGGAACCAGCTTTATTGATGACCGATTTGGATGGCGGTCCCCATGTCCAGTCAGAAAAAGTGCCTCCGGCAACCCAGTTGCCATTTGATGTTTCAAAATTTTCATTGTATGGAAAGCTGCTGATCGCTCCTGTACATTGCGCAGGAGTTGTATAGGGTGAAAAAAAAGAACCAAATAAAAGATGATTATTCGTAATGAAAAAATCAGAATATGATCCATCTTTATTTTCATAATTATAAAAGAAAATTTTATTGAAAATAACAGGGCCGAAAATTTTAAAGTACATTTTTTAAACCCTGCTAAAATCTATTTTATCTTTTTCAGCGTTGCAATACTAAATAGTTTATGGCTCAATCATTGGCTCCGGATGTGATCAATAGAAAAATGGAAACTATAATCTGGATTGATAAGTAATTTACAAAAATTAATTAATAAGAAAATTGCGTAATGTCATCTAACGTGGTACATCTTAGTCTCACCTCGAATAAAGTTTTTTCAACCTGCCTATATTTTATTTCAAGGTAAACTTAAGCTCTTGAAAGCTCTAAAACTCAGTATACTTAAATTGCTTAAACTTCATATCATGAATCCTGCTGGCTATTCCGGAACGCCACTCGCAAAAAAGCTGGGCATCAAAGAAAATTCTACAATCAGGCTTGTGAATGAACCACCCTATTATTTTGATCTTTTTTCAGACCTGCCTTCAACTATAAAAATCATTAAGGATACAAATACTAAAGCAAATATTATCCACTATTTCGCAACAGATCTTAAAGCATTACATAAAGACATTTTATTATTAAGAAATCAAATGGAACCAAATGGAATGATATGGATTTCATGGTATAAAAAATCATCGAAGATTGCAACAGAAGTTACAGAAGATATCATAAGGGAAATAGCTTTGAAAAATAAACTTGTTGACATTAAAGTTTGTGCAGTTGATGAATTTTGGTCGGCGCTTAAATTAGTTATTCCGCTGAAAGAAAGACCGCTCAGAGCAAATAAATAAAGAGTCACAAAACCTGGTTAAGGATAAGATAAGTATGATGCATTAAACTGTAATTACCTGCTTGGCCATTTTGATATAAAAACAACAGAACGTAACCTTCATGTCACAAAAAAACAATTAGTAAGTATATTAAGCTCTTTAGACGACCTGTTTAAAAAAGAAAATATAGAATGGTAACTGTATTTACGAAACTACAATTGAAAAAACGAAACAGGGAAGTGTTGATAATCAATAATCATAATGTAATGAAGCTTCGTATATTTAAGTGTCGAGGGCAATGCTCGAGACCTTTAAATAATTTAATGCAACGACATTGATATTTTTAGTGTCAGTAGGACAAAACGTATTATTATGCGCCTAAGTATTTTGTATATGACAATATTTCTCGGATTAATTTCTTGCAGAAAAGACAGGATGGACTTTCAGGATTTCGTGAAATGTAGCATGGCACAAAATCTTGATTCCACAGCTATTTCAGCTAAATTAATCGGCTCATGGACCTGGAAAAAACAATCTATTCCTAATACAAACAAGTTTAAAGATGCAGACAAAAATATTAAAGTGACATTCAATATGGACTCAACTTTCTCAGTGACTGAGAATTCAAATGTTGTTATGCAGGGTATTTGGAAATTGTTTAATTACGGGATCTACTATGGCCTTCGGACTAACCAATATAGTCAATATTTGGCGGGAGGAGTTTATTTTTGTGATAGTCAATTACTATTTGTTAACAGTTATGTCGATGGCCTCGATAATCTTTTTGAAAAGTAGAATTGAGATTAATAAATATTCCCGTCAGATGCACATGCCCCAACAAACGCATTCGTGCTATTGGGGCTAACGAATACCGTGTTTCATCGTTCGATTCGCTGCTCAGCTTTTGTCGGCTGATTTCTATGGATTAAAAAAATAATTTTCAGATTATTTTCTGAGGCGTTGTTCACATGTTTTCCACGAAAGGTCTGTCGTTCTTTATTACCGAAAAGGCACGTAACACAAGCTTATTTCTAATGGCATTAATTATGCTCATTTTATGTTTACCTTCTTCAACTTTTCGGTTGAAATAATTTCTTAATTCAGCAACATATTTGACGGAAGACATAGCACATAGGTGCAGAAGTGCTTTGAGGTTTTTATTGGCCATTTTATGTACATGATGCTTTCCTTTTATGTTTATGCCACTCTGGTATTCAAAAGCTACTACACCACAATAGCAGGCCAGTTGTTTACCGCTGCTGCACGTGGTAAAAGCATTGGTGCAGGCAATAAGATAGGAAGCTGTTACCGGGCCAATGCACGGAATAGATAATAGCAAGGAGTATTGCCTTTTTGTAAGTTCATTGGTGCTGATTTTTTCTGTAATAGCCACTTCAGTTTTTTTAATGACCATTTTCATAGCTTTAATTAATGGTGTATGGATCTTCTCAAGTTCTTTTACAGCTTTAACATCAGTGGTAGCTTTAAGTTCTTTGAGATGGGTTTGTAATGAACGCATTTGTACCATATGACGATTACGCAACGTTATCAAATCTTTAATAGCCTGTATGCCCTGGTGTAGTGCTGAAGAGGGTTTGAGGCGATCAGCAAACCGAACGGCATAAGTTGCCAGGCGGCGACTGTCAACTTTATCACTTTTGCCGCGGGCAATACCGAGACTCCATTTTACCTGGACGCCGTTTTCAATGCATAGACGAAGTTGGTATTTATTACAAAAGTTTACCAGGCGGCGGTGATACAATCCTGTGTTTTCTATCACAAATAATGTGTCGTCATTAAAGGATATATTATTTTTTTGCAGCCACGTTTTCATATGGCTAAGCCCCTGATCATTGTTATCAAAAACTTTCCAGGCACGTGAACTTTTATGTTCTCCTTGGGCAAGAATAAAGGCCACATCGAGAGTTTGTTTGGAAACATCAATTCCAACAAAATAATTTTTCTTCATACATTTAATTTTTAAAAAGTAAATAAATGAGCTAACCATTTTTTGCAGCCAGTTCAAGTCCTTAATAATGGGTCGTAAGCCCTAATTTCTATCTGAACACTCAGCGGCAAAAAAGTGGAGGAAGATTGCATCAGCCCACGGGTCGTTAACCCTGACGAAAAAACATAAAGCGCTTCCTCCACCGGTTAGTTTATCGACAATATAATGTGAATTGTAAAAGAAAAAAGAAGCAAAAAAGAAAAGGTAATACTAATAGTATTGTTTTATCTGTATTTTCGTAATGCAATGCTAAAGGACGTAATACTATTTCCCCACCATCGGCAATACCTGCATTGGGCGCAAGCTATGAGCCTCTCTCGTCTTGAAATTGGTTGACACCGAAACCGTGTAAATCTAAATCAGACGACTCATGACAATTGACAAAGTATTAATCACACAATCTAATTTGTTTTACACTTTACCTGGTTTTTAATTGGTATCTACTCAATAATAAATTTGTAACCCTTACCATGTACGTTAATAAATTTAATGGAGTTATCGTCGCTTAATTTCTTACGTAATTTAGACACTAATACATCAACATTTCTACTGATTACAACTATACCTTCATTTTCCCAAATTTCTTTCATCAGTTTTTTCCTTTCAACGATTTGATTTATATTTTCTGCAAATATTTTTAATGCTTTTGTTTCTTTTTCAGAAAGCGTAATATTTTTATCCTCAATTTTAAGAAAATTATTATCTGTATAAAATCTAAAGTTTCCTAATTGTATATAATCATTATTATCGATGATTGATTCTTTCTCTTCTTTTTTCCGAAACTTATTTTTCACATAAAAACCAACAAAACTCAAAGGAATGATCAATAGTAACAACCAAAAAAAATTAAACTTATTTTTCTTCAAAAGATCAATTTCAATAACATAACAACCAACCTCCAGCGTACGACCTCTGCAAGGTGTTAAATCGCCTGTGTGGCTATTTATTTCGAATGCAAATACAGTTTCATTTTGTTTACAATTCCTCAAATTCACTATATAATCGTTTGCCAGGGCATTTTTTTGAAATGTTCGTTGAACTAAATTGATGAGTGTATCTGAAATAAAACTAAAGTTATTTTGAAAGGAGATCTGGTATGTATTTTCATTTAATTTCTTAACCGGCAGCACCCTGGATGTAGAATCTTTAGCTGTAAGCAAAAGCTGATGTCCTAAATCACGTAATACAACTTCTAAATGATTCTCAGGAATTTCATTCTTTTTATTGATAAATGCAACAGCAGAAATCAAAATAACAATTATCATGATTGAAGATCCAAACAGAATAAATGGCTTCATGTATGCAAAATAATCTATTAAACCTCCGTTTTCGGTGGTGTTACAAACGTTTTACATATCCTTTACAACTTTTTACTACTAAAAAGCTTCAGGATTATTGACGCCCAATATCTTTACTCTATTGTTTCACCAAATCATTTATTGCCATGAAAATCTATAACCTTGCTTTTTTGCTCCTTTTTCTATTCCCCTTTGCTTGCAATGAGGCGTTAGAATTTCCACAGGCATCCCATCTCCCGGATAGTCTGAAAACACAAAAAAGAGATAAGGCTGGAGATGCAAACATCGTTTTTAAATCTGCTGATGGCGGACAAACCTGGCAGGACATCAGCAAAGGGCTGCCCGAAAATTTGCGGAAAGATAGTATCCGGGGAAATAGCTTCTTTGCAAATGATAAAGGGCTGTTTTTAAGGGTTGGAAACGGACTCTATCACAGTACACCAAATGCCACACCTCCTTTTTGGACCAAAGAGATTTTGCCTGACGAACATAGCAGCATTGCCCCCGGTAAGTCCGGGATATTTTACTGGGGTATAAATCTGAAAAAAACAAACGGAACGAGTGTATGGTCGCCGATATTCGAAAATTTTCACGAGCCACGAATACGCAGCGTTTTTGAAACTGCCGGAGGTACAATTTTCATCGGCACCGACAGAGGCCTTTTTAAAACTGATGACAGTGGAGAAACCTGGAAACATGTCCATGCCGGAAGCCTGGTAGGGAATTTGGCAGAGTCTGATGGCGTACTGTTGGCGACCAATATGAGAAGGATAATAAGATCGACCGATAATGGCGAAAACTGGGCGGTGGTGATCAGTGATAGCAGTGTGGCTTTCGATGTAAAACAGATCAAAGGTGGATTCGCTGCTATGACTTCTACTTCAGCGTCGAATCCCAGGGGGATAAGGACATCCTACGACGGCGGTAAAACCTGGCAGCCCAATGATGCCGGCAACAAAGTTCTTATTGATTCAATATGGCGGACCTGGAATGATCGGCCTCGTTTGCAAGCCTTCATGACTTCAATTATCCAGGTTGGTGAAAACTTCTTTTGTGCTCATCCTGACGGCATTTTCAGATCATCAGACAAGGGAAAAACATGGAAATTATTACTTCCTTCTGTAGAAGATAAGGGCTTCAATTTATTTGTTTCAGGCAACGTGATCTATGCCATACCCAGCAAGGGTGGATGTTGAAAAACTCAGGTTAACTTTCATCCGGTGGGTGAAAGTTTCCACATTCCTGGCCGGTGTCCACACCGGACATTCTTAAACATAATTCATTCATATAATGATGAGTATTTTAAATTCATCTTCTCCTCTTCGTCCAAATAGATAGAATTTCCTAGCGCAGGTTCGGTAGTGTAGCCTTGTGCGTTAGTCATGCTTTGTTAAGTTTCGTTTCGCTATCATCTGTAGTTCGGGGAAAAATATAAACACCTGCATCACAAAAAGCGTATTGAACGCGTAATTGAAAACCAGATTTGGCTTATGTCTGCCGATGTAACGGGAGAACGTGATGGCCGAATTTCTTATGGTCCGACTTCTGCAATTAACCCCGATGGACAAATTGTTGGCCAGGTCCCTTTAATGGAAATAGGGATGATTGTAACGGAGATTAGCCATTAACAAAAGAATAAAAAACCAGCCGCTAAAGAGAGTATTGCCAATAGTGGGGCTGACACTAAATGAATTCCCTGCCTCGCAAATACTTGAACGTTGTGCGTAGCTTTCCAAACATCTAAATGGAAAAAAAACTGTCCATAAACCTGCAACTCCTTTTTATTATTTTACTTTGCTATTTACCATTAAAAATAAATTCCTTCATACCAAAACTGATAAAATGAACAGCAATAAAGAAACTGGCCAATTTGATTCAAAATATTTTAATGGTAATTGGACTTACCGCAGTTTATACAACGTTCCAACTGAGACCCCATTTTCTAATTTGGAGTTTGCGACAGCCGTTATGCGATTTAATAAACATTCCGGAGACTCAATTTTTGGTGTTCTTGATATGGGTACAGGATATACTTTAAACTTAGAAGGAAAACTAACCACATCTAATGGGTCAACTACATTCTACATTCAAGGGATCGGTGTACCAAATAGTAATACAGCTAACTGGGAATATGACTACCAGGGATATATAGTTCCAAAATGGAAGAATGGAATAAAGCAAGCAGATACTTGTGTAGGGTCTATAATTAGGAGTAAACCTCATGGAAATGCAAAGGCAGGAGAGACAGCTTCTTTCTATATGGTAAGGCAATAGAAACTCTATGCCAGTAGATAATCCTTCGTAAATTTCAAGTATTGGCTGTAATTGTATCGATCCTTTATGACACCATCATCAGAATTTATTGCAGGACTTAAAATTTTAGAACCATTCTTATTTCAGCATGGTTTTAAGCTTGACTATATGAAGACTCAACAATCTTCAGGTGGACAGTTTACAAATGCGGCATACATTAATGGAAAAAAGAAATTTATCATTGGTTACAGATATTCTGTTGGACTATTAGATTATCAGTTTGAAAACTCTACTGTAATGCACAATTTTTATTTGGATGGGCTTGGGTATGCCGACAAAAAGCAATATCCAGATTTTCAAAACGAAGATTTACAAAGTTCGTTTCGACACATCCTTGCTGATTTTGAATATTTGAAAGACGACTTTTTTATTGGCCATTGTATAGAGTTAAAAAAGATTGCCATTTCACAAATAAAATATTACGAAGAGTTGCAAGCAAAACTATATGCAGACGAAGAACTTAAAAGCAACAAAGAAATTATCGACAAAGCACGACAACAATTCAAAGTCAAAAACTATAAAGCGTGTATCGACTTTTACAAAACAGTAAGTAAAAATTATGTGTTGACAGAGTTCGATAAAAGGACCCTTCAACATTGTAACGACCATCGAATAAATTGACAAAAACATCTATAGCCAACCCGATTGAAAACTAAAATCAATATAAGTTTTTTAGGATTGTTGTTGCTGGATTTAATCACAATAAATTCAGCGGAACGAACAACAGCAAGTTTTACTGTTACCCGTAATATGCCATCAAATATATCATTAGGCGTCATGGTAGCACCTAATCCTACCTGGTTGGTGCCTTTTCTCCTTTCTCATATACAGCATTTATCAACCTAGTAGCTTAGCCAGGTAGTTATAACTATTAGTTACATTTTGCAATGGCTGCGGTGCTCCATCCTGCTCTACAAAGAAATATTTCATCCCTGATTCCCTGGCATTATCAAAAATGCGTTTGAAATCAACAACGACGGTGCCTACTTCCGCAGGGTTCATAGTGGCTTTATCAAGATCTTTTACATGCCACAATGGATAGCGGCCGGGATGAAGTTTAAATAATTCAACGGGGTCTTGTTTTGCTTTGGTTGCCCAGGCAAGATCTAATTCCATCTTTACCAAATCTTTGTCTGTGTTGGAAAGAATATAATCGAACGGGCGATGACCTTCTACGTCATCAAATTCGCTGGTGTGGTTGTGATAAGCAAATTGTACACCCACTTTTTTACATGCTTTTCCTGATTTATTAAACACCTCAACAGCTGTTTTAATTTCATCCAATGTGCTTACAGGTGTTTGATTATATAATTCTTTATATAAGCAATGTACTGCAGGTACAAAAAGTTAATAAGTCTATCCTACATTTTACAATACAACATGGCTGTAAGCGTTTATAATCCTGAAAACCGCCTCACACAAACGGGACAATTTTATTTAGTTTTAAAATAAACCTAATGAAAAACAATACTTTAAAACTCCTTATCGTGCTCGCGCTATCTGTATTACTCTTATTCGGATGTTCTGCTCCCCGCGATGCACATCGCGATCGGGATGATCGTCGCTATGCCCGTCATCATGGTGTTGATAACCGGAGTTACAGAGGCTATTAATCCCAATGGCGTAAGAACAGGCTATTTAATAAATTTTTCTATTTCATTTATGTAGCTTGCCCCAACCGGAACTTCTGTTTCATTTATCCAGATAGAATTCCTTTCAATTTTACTAATATGTCTTTTTGCAACAATATAGGAACGGTGAATGCGTATAAAATCTAAAGTGGGTAATAATGATTCTGTTTCGGCCATTGTAAGCCGCGAAAGCAATTTAGTTTTCTTCAATACAAGTTGCATATAATTACCATTGCTTTCAGCATATAAAATATCATTAAGCTCTACCCGTATTTGTTCATAGCCGCTTTTAATAAAAATATACCCAGGAGAAGATATGCTGTTATTTTTTCTTAATTCAAATTGCCCGAATGCTTTGTTGCATGCCTTTAAAAAGCGTGATTGAGAAAAAGGCTTTAATAAATAATCAATTGCATTTAATTCAAAACTTTGTACAGCATGTTCACTATAAGCAGTGGTAAATATTATCATCGGTGGATTAGTGATTGATTTTATAAAATCTATCCCCGAAATATCAGGCATTTTTATATCCAGGAAAATAAGGTCGATTTTCTCTTGCTGCAAATAAGCTATCGCATCAAAGGCATTGGTGAAAAAAGCTGCCACCTCAACAAAACTTATTTTAGCTGAAAGATTTTTGATAACATCCAGTGCAACAGGTTCATCATCTATAGCTATTGCTTTAAGCATTGTATTGGAAAAATATTTATTCAAAAGTTATTGATCCGCTTTTATTTAATTTTTTTGCAAATTATTTTTTGTTTCTCTTTATAAAAAAATAAATTATCAATTTTCCCTATTTCATCATTTACAAATTCTATTTCTAATTGATTGTTTCCGCTATCTGCAATAAAATAATTTTCTTTTTGCGCATATAATTCTTCCTTATGGTCGGTGGTGGCCATAAGGTGTCCATTTTCGAGTGTTACTTCTATTACCATTCCAGGCTGCATTTCGTAAGAACCAATATACTTTTTTAGTATTTCGTCACCCAGTTTAATTTCGTTTTTTGCCGGTAATTGATATGGCTGATTATAAAGAATTGCCAGTATATTTTTTGTAATTATTCCTAAATCCGGGCTTTCAATATTATTCAGCAACACGATACAAACATCGTCTTCCGTAACCCTGGCAATGTCAGATTTAAAACCCCAAATATCGCCACTATGATGAATGATCCGTTTGTTGAAAAGAGAATCAATCATCCATCCATATCCATAATGATTTTTAAATGGCGTATATGCTTTTTCTAATGATGACTTGCTGACCATTTTATAAGTTTGAAGACCTTCGTGCCATTTGTATAGATCACCTATTGTTGAATAAATAGCTCCGGCTGCTCGTGGCCCTGATGAATCAATAAGAGTTGCGGTATCTGCCGCAATGCTTTCAGGAAAAGACCAGTAACCTGTAGCTTTATCCTTACTCATTAAGTGAATAAAATCAAAGGCGCTGTTATTCATTTTTAAGGGAATAAAAATATATTTTCTTAGGGCTTCGTAATAAGTCATTCCAGAAACTTTTTGAATAATATAACCAAGTAAAATATAACCTGAGTTACTATAGTTCCAGCTTGTGCCAGGCGAAAAATCAAACTCCCTTCTTTTCATCGAGGCAAGAAATGTTTCTTCTCCAGAACCATTGTAGATTTTAAAACTGGTATCTTTTGAATGGTCAGAAATACCGGATGTATGTGTAAGCAAATTTTCGATTCTAATGCTGTCGGCTTTGGGAAAATCCGGATAATACTTACTCACTTTATCTGTTAGTGACATCTTTTTTAATTCAACCAATTTTAAAATTACAGTTGCTGTAAATTGCTTGGTAACAGAAGCTATTTGAAAAATAGTATGCGAATCATTAAATGTATTTTCCTTAATATTTTTAAAACCATAACCTTTTTCCAATAATATTTTTCCATGTAGGGCAACCAATATGGAGCCGTTGAATTTACCCGATTGAAGATATGCAGTTATCAATTCATCTATTTTTTTAGCAGTTGTATCCTGGGAAAACAGGGATTGGGTTAACCCCATTGTCAATACAATTACCAGTATTTTTTTCATGCTATTATTTTAAAATTTTTTATTGAAATCAGCTTATGATTGAATAGAGAGTTTTACAAAAAATTCTTTGTCATCTTTGTTCACAGATATTTGAAATTTATCCGGATAAATTAATTTCAATCTTTCCAAAACATTTTTAAACCCAATCCCCGATCTGTCTTTCTCAGGATCATTCTCTGTTTTTGCATGAACACTGTTGCGCACTTCAAACAAAATATTTTTGTCGTTGCATTCAAGTTTAATTTTTATCCATGATCTTTCTTTCAGGCTGATGCCATGCTTGAAAGCATTTTCTGCAAGCGGTATGAGTAACATCGGTGCAATCCGGTGATTGCAATTCTGTTCACTTATATTGTCTTCAATAATAATTTCAGCAGAAGATTGGGTGCGCAGCTTTTGCAAAGCGATATAATTTTTCAAATACTCCACTTCCTTATTCATCTCAATAAAATCAAGGTTGTTTTCATGCAGCATAAAACGCATCATGTCGCCCAGTTTTTGAATCCCCTCAGAAGTTCGTTCTGCATTTTCCTGCAAAGCAGTTCCATATAAGGTGTTCAGTACATTAAATAAAAAATGCGGGTTTATTTGTGAGCGCAGGAATTGTAAATTTGTTTTCGACTTTACAAGTTCTTTTTCAACAACTCTCAACCGCAATATTTTTTCTTTATTAAATTGATAATACAACCATGTTATCGGGGTAACGATGAAAAGTTGTAAAGCCCAGCTAAACAAAAAAGCTACTGGTGTTTCTGCGTGTACTAAAACAATCAATGGAATGGCATAAACAAAAGATGTACTTAATAACCTGATAATAATTTTGCTGCTGAAAAATGAATGCTCACCTTTCATTGGAAAAAGCCAGTACACATTACTGATGAAAATTGCAAATAGTGCGCTTATAATTAAAACATAACTTGCCAGGAACTGTTGCTGCTCTACAAAATCGAATGCCTGTAAAGAAACATGGATGGTAAGGAAGATTAGAAGAAATATGGTTACTTTATTGCAAACCGAAATAATGAATTCCCGTTGCTTTGATCTTTCGATAAGATTTATAATTATTTCTCTAACAAAAACATATAAGCCATATAAAGCAATAATAGAAGCAGCGGCAAAGAATGCTCCGCCCAAATCCATTTGTGATTTTAAATTATTCTTATTGAAGAAGATTGAAAATTCAGGATAATAAATAACCCTTGGTGCCTGTAGTAAATTACAATATTGAGAACAGAACCAAGTACAAAAATTACCAGAATAATCTCTATAAAAAGCCATGCATATTCTTTCAATATTTTTTTTGCAAATCCTTGTAATTTAATTTTTAAAAATGATAAAGAAATCTTTGAAGTACCTGCTTCAAATTTTTTTGGAAACAACAAGCGCGGAATAGTGTACAGGCTAAACCATAGATATACTAAATAAGATGCAAGACCAACACTTATATCGGGTAGTAAAACATTCTTGTATAAATTAAAGGGCGTATTGGTTTGAATAAAAGGGCTTTCAAACTGATCAGTTGAAGTATGGTATAAATACCATAAGCGACCTGTAAGACTAATCAAAGCAGTTAATGTTATCAAAATGATCTCGTGCTGCCGCCATTTTATTTTATTTGCAGGAACTTCAATATCATTTAAGCTCATCTTGTATAATTTTCAACAAGATTAGCTTATAGTTGCAGGCAATATTTTAAAATGTGATTAAACCACCCGAAAATGTGATAGAAACAAGTTGAAGAATGCCTGACCATGAAGCATGAATGATTTTTAATGTTTTAGATTTGAAAGTAGGAAGCCTGTTGTCCTTATGTTGTTACGGGTTTATAAGTTTTTATAGTATGATAGCCACACTGATGTAAGCCTTTTACCTTTTCATTTCCACTTAATTGGATCTTTCATTTACCTGTAATAGAATTAAGATAAAAGAGTAGAGGGAAACAGTATTAGCAATAATAATAATTCAGCAATCTTTGGATTTATTTATTACCCGTTTTTACCAGCTTTATATGTTGAACATCTTTTCCCTGCTGTATTTCCGCAATGTATACGCCCGCTCTTAAAGAGGTTCCCAGTATAATATTTTTCCTCCGGCAATTCCATTTTTTGCCTCAACAAGCCTCCCGCTTACATCATAAACTTTCAGATTTATTTTATCATTGTAGTTATTAGATAATACCTGCAGGTTGAAATAATTACTGCTTGGATTAGGATAAGCCTTAATGTTAAAGCCTTCCACATATTCAAACTGGGGTTCGCTTTCGCTCTTTATCCCTTGCCCGTTTCCGTTAGTTCCTGTCCTGGGAACAATAATCCTTACGCTCTTGCTGGTAGTATTTTCTGAAGCGTCAGTACAGGTGATGGAAACAGTATATACTCTTTCTTTTCTGCCATCACGTTCGGCTCTTAATTTGATAAGATGGTTATTTACAATTTCCCAATCACCTGAGATATTTTGGTTGCCGGTTACCGATATATTACAATCAGCGGCGCCACAATTATCTCTTGCTATAGAATAAATAAACATATCGCATCGTATGATTGGCTGGCCATAAAATATATGGCAGTGCATAAATCCTCGAAATGCGAGGTGGTTCAGTATCATTTACTGTTATTGTAAACGAACAGCTTACAGAAGGATCACTCGCCAGTGAATAAGTAACGGTTGTCTATTCCTTTATTAAATGTAAGGCCGCTTGCACTTCCTCCACCGCTTAGTGTAGTCGCACCAGTTAGAGTGTAGTTCACTGATGTTTTTCCTGCAGTTGTAACAGGGTCAATATTATTTCTAACTGCAGAACATTTTTCTTTGTCGGTAGAAACGGTTTGGGACGGTGAACAAGTAAATGAAGGTTGTGGATTATCAAGTAAATACGCAGCAACTACTCAAGTAAAATTGCCGGGTTTGTTCCATCTGTGCCTGCTGCATATAACTTATTATTGGAAATTGCTATGCTTTCTATACGTTCATAACCACCCGCATCGGTTATCACTATTCCATTCGTGCCAAAGGTATTGTCCAGTGTTCCATTACCGTTATACCTGGCCAGCGTTAAATCCACAGCTCCACCACCAAAATAATTTTTCCATCAGCCTGTAGTGCAATTGATGTCTTAGTAACGCTGTCAAATGCGGTTGAAACTCTTCCATTTCCGTTAAAAGAATTATCAGCACTGCCACCTGTATTTAGACGGGCAATCACAAATGCAGGATTGAAAAAGTTAGTTCCTGCCAAAACAATTTTATCATCGTTTTGAATAACTACCGATGATGCATATTCATAAGAAAGTGGAGAAGTAAAATTTGAAAAAGTATTGTCTGGAGATCCATCAGTATTAAGACGTATGCAAGTCATTTTCGAATTATAAGTTGGTTCACCAGGAAAGGGGTTTGTGATTAGAACAGTTATATAACCGGCGACAACTATTTTTCCATCATTTTGAATGGTAGTGGAAAGACCAACTTCGCTATTGTTGGCCGGGTTACCAATATTTGTGAAAGTAAAATTAGGACGTCCCGTCGGAGTATAACGGGCAACAGCTATAACAGCAGATTTATGTGAACCGTAATCTATAGTTGCATAGTCAGCGGCCACTATATCACCGTCATTTTGGATGGCTATTGAGTAAATTTCATCATGGTCGCCGAAGTCAGTTGTAATAATTCCATTAATACCAAAAGTACTATCCAGGTCTCCGTTGGTTTTGTAACGTAAAACGGCAAAATCTACGTTGCCGGTCACGCTATCAATTGCCGTACCTCCTAATACTATTTTGCCGTCACTTTGTATTGCCAGTGAAGTACCAATACCAAATGCGGAAATTTGTTTACCATCATTTGAAAAGCTGTTGTCAAAAGTTCCACCGAGATTAAAGCGGGCAATGGCAAAGACATAATGTGTGCCATTCCATAAATAACCCCCTGCAATTATTTTTCCATCACTTTGAACTGCTGTGCACGAGAAATGATGTAGAGCCGAGGGGAATTAATGACAAGCTGGTTTTTACAATTCCATTGGTTCCGAAAGAAGGATTCAACTGCCCTGCTTGTCCAAACCCCTGCAGGCAACAAAAAATTACTGCGCTAAGTGTAAATAGTTTTCTCATGTTGTAAGTTTAAGAATGAAAATTTTTCTTTTTGTAGAATCAACAATAAGCTGCTAGAACACTTTGAGGATATAAAAAAAATAGAGGAATAATTAAATACAAGCCTTATCGTAAATCCTTTGTTAAGTTAAATAAATAAATTTTTTTAGAAAAAAATATTTGAATGAACAACAAATTAGTATTTAAAGTAAGTCCTGTCTTTCAAAAAATTGTCTAAAAATATGTTCAACCAGGATTGTTATTTCTTAATTAATTTCTTTACCTTTTACTGCGTCGATTCCAAAGAAATAAAAAAAATAAAAAGACATTCGCAATTATGAAATTAACTCCTATCTTTTTATTCTTCTCCTTGCTTTTATCTATCCCCGTAACTCATCTGGCAGCGCAGACCCGGAGAGATTCCACGATTAAAAAAACCACGCCGTATTATAGAGTTTACAGGCCGCCGAAAGAAATACCAGGCAGGAAAGATACTACTCCAAAGCCACCTGCGCCTGTTGAAACTAACCCAAACTATAATGATAAAAATGGGAATGATGAAAGCAGAGCTGATAAGCCGCATGAAAAATATGTAATACCTGATACAGTAAGGCCGGTTCCTATAGAAACACGCACTTTTGTAAGATCGGTATTGCGGCTGCAAAAAATTTATGTAAACAACGACGCTTTGGAATTAATTCAATTATTAAATCCCGGGCTTACAAATAAGCAAACTGTAATGAGCGATTACAAACTAGTGCTGCCGGAGTTTCCTGAACCTGATTACAAAAGCAGCAAAGAAGTAAACCAGCAATTTAGAAAAGACCTGGACCCTGATGGCACTACAAATAATATATTTATTGGTACGGCTCTTCGTATGGACACACTTGTGAATATTTTTAATGCTGTAAACTTTGAAGTTACTGATGTGAACGATCAAAAGAAATATAGCTTTATCAAAAGCAGGTTGCCAGCCTTTGCCGATCTTAATAAGCGGGCAATAAATAAAATTAAACGCACGAGTAAAACCACAGTGAATACCCTTAACAAAGAAACGAATGCGCTTAATAATATCCTTTCAAAATGCAATAAAACATCCGAAATTTCCGGTGGTGATATTGGTGAAATATATTCTTTGATGGAGGATATGAATATTCTTTTATACAGTATTACTGATAGAAAATTGCAAATACCTCATGCAAGCGACGATACCTGGAATCATAAAAAAAGATCTGATTATTCTTTAGCTTCCTATAATTTTTACCCGGATAATGGGAAGGAAATTAAAAGTACTTTGAGTGATGATGATCCCCGGAAATTTAATATTTATATATTCCGCCGCGGTCTTGTCGAGAGTGGCGGGCAGACCCCCGAAATGAAAATGTACACGGTTTCTTATGCGATACCTGCATTGGCGGGAGACCCTGGAGGATGGGATCAAATTCCGGAACCGGCCTCTACTGTGCACTGTTATTTTCCACCTGCTCGTTTTAAATTTAAGATTGCAGATACGAGATCAAACGAGGTATATTCAGCAACCGAAGACTTATACGATGCTCAACGAGACCCTGATGAAAAATGGACTATCATGAATTTGCTGGATCGCCATCCCACTTACAGATTGATCTTTCTTATTCCATGACGCACAAGCATTGTTTAGTTGTTTAATTTCAAAATATTGATTGTATGATCTATGGCAACTAACATTTTTATCAGCTACCGCAAAGATGATAGCAAGTGGAATACACAATTATTATACGACAGGCTTTCCCGTTATTTTTCTTCCAGGACAATATTTAAAGATTTCAATACTATAAAACCCGGCGAGGATTACAGGCAAGTGATAACTGGCGCTTTAAAAAAATGCCATGTATTGCTGGTAATAATTGGTAAAAACTGGCTTAACTCTTTAGATGAAGCCGGCCTGCAAAGATTGAAAAACCCGGAAGACCTTTTAAGGATCGAAATAGAAACTGCCTTAAGCAGGAACATACGTGTGATACCCATCCTGTTCGATAATATTATGATGCCGCCTAAAACGATGCTTCCTGAAAGCCTGTGGCCTTTGGTATTAAGACAATCCCTTTCAGTAAGTGAAACAAATTTTGATTATGACATCAAACACCTTGCGGAGGCCATTAAAAATAAACATATAGATGAGGACAGCACTAAACCAATCATTAATAAAATTCTGCGATACAGAATTTTATTAATGATTGTAACATTTACAGTATTAATCGCAATAACTACCGGCATATTTGGAATTCATGCTTTGCGGTATCAATATATAGCGATTGCGGGGTTAAGTTTACTCCTGACTTCCCTGCTTATATTATCATTATTAAAAAGCAAAGTGCAGCATAAAATAAAATCCCGTTTACAGGTGATCTGTATTTCACTATTTATAATATTCATTGCTGCACTTGCATTTCATATTTACTATTTTCAATCAAATACATTTCTTTACAACGGTTTCAGTGGCAAGTCGGCTTATTATATAAAGGGAAATAACTTTAAGCCATTGGGAGATTCATTGAGAGTGGCACATCCTTATATGACGGAGGCAGATATTCTGAAGAAATTTTTGGGTGGCCCGGGACAAGCTTCCAGGTTATGGGAACCGGCTTCAATAATGTCTGCAAAAGTGAGAATTCTTTATTCTTATACAGCTTCTATTATTTTTTTTAGTTTGTTTATTTCTGTTCTTGTGGAATTATTGGCAATGAAATACAAGCCCACACAACAGTTTGTATAACATTTATTCCATAAATTTTAAAATAAGAATATGAATACCTCACCTAAATAAAAATTCTGTAATATTAAAAATAACTGTTATTTTAGATAATTCATCCCCCAAAATTTAATTTTTATGAGAAAGAATCTAAAAAACATAGCGTTTTTGTTCCTACTAAGTTTTATGTTTTTTACTGCAGGTGCGCAGGGAAAAAATTATGGTATATTAACTATTAAAAAGGATGACATTAAAAAGTATTATGACAATAATGTTGCAAGCTTTGTATTTAAATATAAAAAGCCACTATTCGCTTCATATAAACTGGCGGGCACTCCTTTTGATTCAGTTGGAAAGCCTGTGTTAAGCTCGTTCAAGCCAAAAAAAGTTCATAGGCATGATAAAGCAAGTCTGAAGAATTTATATAAAGGTATATTAGTATTATATGTAGATGTTATGAAGGCACATGGAATCGACGGTACATTTGATATTTACTTTGTGCCGGTCCCTTATTCAGAAACAGCGGAAGTAAATTATGTAAGTTATTTAATTAATAATACCCCTGATAAAGCAATAAAACCGGTAGTCACAGCCGCACTTCTTCAGTCTCATTCTGCATCCGCCCCCTTCGATGCTCCTGCCCCGCTGGCATTTTCTCCTTTTACACTAAATCCTTCACCACCTTCTGGCCGATAGCAATAAATTGTTCAGCGGAATTATAGATTCATACTCTTTCTGAATTAATCCGGTTTTTCACCCTGAAAGCGTTTCTTAAGGTTCTATTGAAAAAGGCGTAAGATACATAGCACGATCAAAAGATAGATTATTGCCCCTCCGCCTTATCAACTTCTTCTTTGGAAAATTCTTTCTTAAATACATAATGATAAACATTGTTGATAGAAGCGCCGGCTCCCTCCGTAACAAGAAAGGCATTTACAAGCCTCCATCCCTGCTGGCCCATATAATTTAATGCATCAACTACCGTATTGAATTTTTTTAATTTGCCACTCTCATCTTTCAACCGGTAATCCCTGAACAATTTTCTTTCGTCCCCATAGTCAACATCAATATTTACTTTACGGCTTAACATTCTTGATTGAGCAACCAGCTCACAATATTGCTCTACTTTGGTTTCAGCCGTTTGACAATAACCAAATGCAGGAATAAATAAAAAGAAAAGAATTAATTTTTTCATATACTGATGTATTTTATTTCATTGTTTTGTAATTAAATTAAGCTGAGTGTTCTTTAACTATCAATATAAAAAAATCAACTCATCCAGTTTACCCCAGCCTCGGCATTCCATTTCACAGTTGACTTTTTAAGCTTCGTCCAAAACTCAATAGAACTTTTGCCGGTAATGTCGCCTACACCGAATTTACTTTCATTCCAACCGCCAAAAGAAAAAGGTTCTCTTGGGACGGGCACACCCACATTCACTCCTATCATTCCTGCACTTGCTTTTTCTATAATGTATCTTGCCATTCCCCCATTTTGTGTAAATACGCTTGCCGCGTTCCCATAAGGATTTGCGTTTTCAATTGCAAGGGCTTCATCAACAGTTTTTGTTCTCATAATACTTATTACAGGGCCAAAAATTTCTTCTGTAGCAACAGACATTTCCGGGGTTACATAATCAATTACGGTGGGGCCAACATATGTACCATTTTCTTTTCCTTCCACATTCACATTTCTTCCATCTACCAGGATTTTTGCGCCCTGTTCATCTGCCTCCGTAATGTATTTTTGTATCTTTTGCTGAGAAGCTTTATTAATCACCGCTCCCAAATTCTTCCCGGGAATAATTTTTTTTGCCTCGTCGCAAATTTTATCAATGATACTATCTACATCCCCCACCCCTATCATTGCGCTTGCCGCCATACAACGTTGCCCTGCACAACCACTCATACTTGCAGCAACATTTTGCGCAGTCATTTCGGGTATGGCATCGGGCAATACTATCAGGTGATTCTTTGCACCTCCCAGGGCGAGGCATCTTTTATAGTTTTGAGTCGCCAGCCGGTACACAATCTTTGCAACTTTTGTTGACCCCACAAATGAAATGGCTTCAATACCAGGATGAGCGCAAATGGCTTCAACAATTTCCTGGCCGCCATGAACAATATTCAAAACACCATCAGGTAAGCCGGCCTCCTTTAATAACATTGCTAATTTCCCTATGCTTAAAGGCACTTTTTCCGATGGCTTCATGATCATGCAATTTCCCAGAGCAATTGCATTAGGTATAGTCCAATTGGGAACCATACTCGGAAAATTAAATGGTACAATAGAAGCGACAACACCAAGCGGCACATGTTCAGTTCTGCATTCAACACCGCGGCTTACTTCCAGCAATTCACCAGCAACTAATTGTGGAAGCGAACAGGCAAATTCCGTAAGTTCTATGCATTTTTCTATTTCCGCTACAGACTCTGCCATTGTTTTTCCGTTTTCTTCAGAACATAATTCGGCAAGCGATTGTAAATTTTTTTCCAATAAAGTTTTATAGCGAAAGAAAACCTGCACTCTTTCTTTTATCGGCATCCTACTCCAGGACACAAAGGCTTTTTTTGCAGAAGCAACCGCATCGTCAAGAAGAGCAGGTGATGAAAAGCATACTTTAGAAAGCAAGGTTCCATCAAGTGGTGAAATAATTTCCAGGGTTTTTGAAGCAGGAGAGTTTATAAATTTCCCATCAATAAAACTTGTAACAAGAGGGTATTTCATATTGATTTAAGTTTAAATTTTAATTTCAAAAAAATCAATTTATAAACAGAATCTGTATCTAATTTCATTTCCTCAGATAAGAATTACAAAATTCTTTCAGAACCATTTTATTTGTTCTTTGTTTACTTAGTAATCAAATTAAATAAGCTCAGTAAATTAATCAAAAAACAGTTATTACTAAAGTGATCGTAATCTATTGTAATTTTATTCGCCCTGAAATTATTACTTACGTAACTGAACTTTTATTTTAAGTATGCTCAACCGGAAATTAATTATTATTCTTTTTATATTTATTTATTTATACGTTGCGGCCGAATGCAATTCTGTCCAACACAAGGTCAACCTTTCCTCAAAGGAATACAATTTGAATAAACCGGATAAACTGGTTTTGGGAGATCAACTTGCAGAAATATCAGGGATTAATTTTTATCCCAAGGACAGCAGTGTATTCGCTATTTCTGATGAAACCGGGTTTCTTTATAAAATTCATATCAAAAAAGGGTTCCTTGTAGAAAAATGGGAATTCGATAAAAAACGTGATTATGAAGATGTAATGCAGCATGACAGCTCCTTCTATGTTTTAGAAAGCACTGGAAATATTGAAAAATTAAATGTGGTTCCACGCAGCGATTCTTCTTTACGGGATACTGTTCTTAACCGCCGTAAAGTTTTTCCCGGAAATAATGTAATGAAGCGGGAATTTGAGTCGCTTTATTATGATGAGGAATATAAGGGCTTTGTTATGATATGTAAAGATTGTGAAGATGATAATTATAAGTTTACTACCGCCTGGTTGTATGACCCCGTTGCCGATAGTTATACTCCATCAATATTTAAAATTGACCTTGATCCTGTTGCAAAGAAAATTGGCGCTGAAAAAATAAAGTTCAGGCCTTCAGGAGCAGCTGTGAACCCAATTACAAAAGATATTTGGATTATAGCTTCGACTAATGGACTGATTGTTGTTATTGACCACAAGGGCAATATGAAAGACGTATATACTTTAAATACCGGAATTTTCAATAAGCCCGAAGGAATCACATTTACTCCCTGGGGCGATCTGCTCGTTTCAAATGAAGCCGTAGACAAATATAGTTCTGCCACGTTACTTATATTTAAACCAAAAAAATAAAGGTTTATGTATAAGAGATTGATTATTGCAATTATTTATTTTTCGGCTATCCATCCCTGTTGTATTGCACAAAGTGATTCTATTCAGCAAAGGATTATACTTATTGGTGATGCCGGCGAGCTAAATTTTGGCCGTGAACCGGTAATAGATGCCGTGAAAAAATTAATTCCTTTGAACGATAAAACAACCGTTGTTTATCTTGGAGATAATTTATACAATTACGGCCTGCCTGATGAAATAGCACCCGGTTACCCACAACTGAAAGCTATACTGGATTCCCAGATAAACATTGCAAAAGGAAACGATGCAAAAGTATTTTTTATTCCCGGAAATCATGATTGGTCGAATGAAGCCTTAAATGGTACTGACATAATAAAACGGCAGGGCCATTATGTAAACACAAGTGGAAATCCAAATGTGCATTTTTATCCCGAAGATGGCTGCCCGGGGCCTTTTGAGCAGAAAATTACGAAGGATATTGTATTGGTGATGTACGACAGTCAATGGTTCATAAGGAAGCAAGGAACAAAACCAGGGCTTGAATCGGATTGTGATTCTAAAACGCCCGAACAATTTTTTCACGAACTGGACGACATACTTGAAAGAAATTCTGATAAGCTGGTAATTCTTGCCGGCCATCATACACTGAAAAGCTATGGAATACATGGAGGGTACTTTCCTGCAAAACTGTTGCTATTTCCTTTGATAGATATAAATCCAAAATTGTATATTCCTATACCTATCGGCTTTATTTATATACTGGCTCGCGGCACGTTTGGAACACCTGAAGATCTACGTTTTCCTGCATACGAAAATATGATTAAGGGGGTTGATAGTATTGCCAAGAAACGTGCGAATGTAATTTTTGTAGCCGGGCATGAGCACACATTACAACTTATTAAGGACAGCAGCTACTATTATCTTGTAAGCGGTGCGGGTTCTAAACATACCAGGCTTAACCGTGGCAAAAAATTATTGTATGGTGCAGACTCTTTAGGATTCGCCACCCTGGAAATTTCTAAAAATAAAAATGTTCATGCAGATTTTTATACGGTTACTCAAAACTCAGTAAGCCATTCTTTTTCGAAAAATCTTTTTAACTTTTCATCCATTATAAAACCTGATAAGGACAGCGCAACAAAAATCCCCGAAGCAGTACCAACAATGCATTTTGAAGATAGTGTTACAGTTGCTGTTGATACAAACTATCAGGAGGTATCTTCTTTTCATAAATTTATCGGAGGTAGAAATTATCGTAAGCATTGGGGCATGCCGGTCCATTTAAAAGTGTTTAGAATCGATAAAGAAAACGGTGGGTATACGATTGAAGGACTTGGCGGTGGAAAACAAACAAAATCATTATCGCTGAAAGATAAAAAAGGCAATACATGGAAGTTGCGTACTGTAGATAAAGATCCCGAGGGAGTTATTGCACAGCAACTGAAAGGCTCCGTGCCGCATAAGCTTATACAGGATATGATTTCTGCGGAACATCCATATGCAGCACTTGCTATTCCGCCCCTTGCGGAAGCGGCAGGCATAGAACATACAACACCCACTTATTATTTTGTTCCGAATGATCCTGCACTTGGATTATACAGGTCTGTTTTTGCTAATAAAGTTTGCCTGCTGGAAAAGGAAAATCCTACTTCAGATGACACAAAAAGCACAGCAAAAATTGTTGACAAAATTCTTGATGACAGCAAGAATCATATAGACCAGGAAGCTGTATTACGGGCAAGGCTACTCGATATGATGATTGGCGATTGGGACCGGCATTTTGACCAGTGGAGGTTTGGCACAAAGGATACAGGCTTAGGTAAATTATATTATCCTATTCCGCGGGACAGGGATGAAGCTTTCTTTAATTCCAACGGCCTTTTTGTACGTAGTTTAAGTCTTGCTGCTTTGCCCTTTCTGCAGGGCTTTAAAAAACATTTTTATAATATTAAATGGTTCAACTGGCAGGAACGAAACTTTGACAGGTTGTTTATGAATAACGTTGATGCAAATGCCTGGAAACGTATCATTAAGGAATTCCAGGCGAATGAAACCGACAGCGTGATTAACAATGCAGTAAAACAGATGCCGCCAAAAATCTATGCGCTTGATAAAAAAATAATACCTGAAAAATTAAAAAGCCGCAGGGATCTTCTTAGTACAGCAGGGTTAAAATACTATCGCTTTTTAGCAAAGGAAGTAACCGTTCTTGGTAGTAATGTAAAAGAGCATTTTAAAGTGTTTAATTCCGGAAACGACCTGGAAGTGAAAGTATATAAGGTGAAAGAAAGCGGAGATACATCGGACGTGATGTTTGACCGCACTTTCCAATACCGTGATACAAAATACATAAATCTGTATGGGCTAAACGACAATGATATTTTTGAGATAGATTCGACCGCTAGTTCTAAAATTAAATTAAGAATTATTGGCGGCAAAGGCAGAGACACTTTTAATATAAAGGGGAATGTGAGAAATAAAATTTACGACTATACGCCCGATACTAATTACATTGCTAATGCACGTAAAAGTAATATTGAAATTTCAAGCAACCCACAGGTAAACAATTATGATATTGCCGGGTATAATTATAATAGTTACAGGCTTCCACTATTGGCTATTAGCTTTAATGAAGAAGATAAATTTCTTGCAGGTATCGGTTATTCCTATAAAACCTATAGTTTCAGAAAGGAACCTTATTCAACTTATCAACGTGTCTCTGCTCTCCTTAGCTTTAAAACCGGGGCTTACCAGGCACACTATAGTGGTGAGTTTAATCGGCGTTTGGGCAAATATGATGTATTAGTAAATGGCCAGGTTTACAACACTGTACTAAATAACTTTTACGGGTTTGGTAACGAAACAAAAAAAGATCCTGCGAAAAATGCTGATTTTTATAATGTGAGGTATAGTGATATTGCAGCAGAAGTTCTCTTGCGAAAACGCTCTCCCACCGGCCATTTACAATTGTATGCCGGCCCATCGTATTTTCATTATTGGAATAACAATTTTCGCAACAAGGAAAATGTATTGTCACATCCTGCACTAATTGGCCTCGATTCAGCGAGTGTTTATTCTAATAAATCTTATGCCGGTGTGAAGGCCGGTATTGTTTTCAATAATTTAAACAAAGAATTTTTACCTACAAGAGGTGTTTTATTCAATGCAGAGCTTACATCATTAGCAGGGCTAAATGATGATAGCAGGCAGATCACAAAGCTTACAGCAGATATGACGTTACATTCAAGCTTTACTGATCCCACAAAAATCATTTTTGTTCTCCGGCTGGGTTATGGTAAGATTTTTAATAAAAACTATGAATACTTCCAGGCGCTTACACTCGGATCTAATAATTATTTGAGAGGATTTACGAAAGACAGGTTTGCAGGCAAATCAATCCTTTACGGTTCCCTCGAAGTCCGTTACAAGTTATTTTTTTCGCACTCCTATATTGTGCCCGGTGACGTAGGCGTGTTGGCTTTTAATGACATTGGAAAGGCCCGGATAAAAGATGTGACATCTCGTAAATGGCACGATTCTTTTGGTGGCGGCTTTTATTTTTCACCATATAATTTCGCAATAGTTTCGGCTACTATAGCTTTCTCAGGTGAGGGAAGCCTTTTTAATTTTTCAGTGGGTACAAAATTTAATATAACTTACTAACCATGGATTATCACAAATTGTACAAGAAGATCGAGGAATATGTGACAGGTTTATTTGAGAAAATGCATTCGCCTGCTCTAGTGTTTCACAGTCTGGAACATACACAAAATGTGGTAAAGCGCACACAGGAAATTGCGGGGCATTATAAAGTAACTGAAGATGAAATGCTCATTCTTTTTACCGCTTCCTGGTTTCATGATACCGGCCATTTATTTACTGAGCCTTCCAAACATGAGCAGATGAGCTGTGAGATCATGAGAAAATTTATGAAGGACCATATTGAAGATGAAAAAATTATTGAACAGGTTGAAGAATGTATCATGTCAACCAGGCTTCCAAGAAATCCTAAAAACTTACTTCAGCAAATAATTTGTGATGCAGATACCTATCACCTCGGCACCAAAGATTTCAAGAATACTAACAAACGGGCATTTGAAGAGCGCTCCCTAAGAAGTGGAGACAGTAATGTGGTCAAATTTAACCAGGAGACAATAGACATGCTGCAAACTCACCAGTTTTATACTAATTATGCCAAAGAGCTGTTGAATGAGAGAAAAGATAAAAACATGAAAAAATTACAAAATAAAATTGTTAAGAATGAAGAGGAAAACCAAAACGAAGTAGGCACTTTGGCAGGCCTTAAAAAAGATAAAAGCGAGGTAGGCACTTTATCAGGATTGGAAAAAGATAAAAGTGGGTTGATGAGCAAAGGTATACAAACTATGTTACGCCTTACATCAGAGAATCATTTAAAGCTAAGTGACATGGCCGACCATAAGGCCAACATACTTATATCAGTAAACGCAATTATTATCTCAGTGATTTTGGGTGTGCTTCTTCGCAAATTACAGGAAGAGCCTTACTTAACAATACCAACAGTAATTTTTTTAATATCCGCAGTCACCACTATTATCATATCTATTTTGGCTACAAGGCCAAAAATAAGCGAAGGCACATTTACAGCAGAAGATATTGCGCAGAAAAAAACCAACCTTTTATTTTTTGGGAATTTTCATAAAGCAACTTATGAACAATACAATGCTGCAATGAGGCAACTGATGCTTGATACCGATTACCTGTATGGCTCGCTTATAAAAGATATTTATTTCCTCGGCGTTGTACTTGGTAGAAAATACAGGCTCATACGCATTGCGTATAATATTTTTATGATAGGGATTATTGTATCTGTGTTCGCATTTGCCATTGCCGCTTATGTCAACCATGGCGAGTCCGTAGGTACCGTGATTAATGGCACGGGCTCACCTTTATAAATTCGCTGTAATTTTATGACTATTTATAACAGGGACCTTAGCTGGCTTGGTTTCAACCTAAGAGTTTTACAGGAAGCTGCGGACCCTAAAGTCCCTCTTTTTGAAAGATTAAAATTCCTTGCAATCTTTTCATCCAACCTTGATGAATTTTTTAGGGTTAGGTATCCTGGAATAGTAGCTCTTTCCATTTTAAATAAAAAAACATTAAAAGCCATACAAGGCATCGAGGAAAATATCGGGGAGAAAATTCAGGATGAAATAAAAAAACAGCTTAATTATTTTGGTTCAATTCTTCATGAAGAGATTTTGCCCCTGCTAAAAAAAGAAGGAATTATTTTTTACTACAATATGCCTATCAGGGCGGAGCATTTTGCAGAAATAAGGGAGATTTTTCTTACGCATGTCCTTTCTTATATTCAGCCAATTTATCTTGATGGCAAACCGGAAAATGGTTTTATGCCGGAAAACAATCACCTCTATTTCGTAATCACTTTAGAGGAAAATACTGATGCCCCGTTAAAACAGGCGATTGTAAATATTCCATCAGAAAAAATAAAAAGATTTTTTACACTCACTCCTTTGGATGGGAACGAATACGTTATTTTTCTTGATGATATTGTTCGCGAGAACCTGGTCTATCTTTTTCCGGGCCTTCACATATTGAGCGTATACAGTATAAAAGTTAACAGGGATGCTGAACTATATCTTTCCGACGAGTTTAGCGGAGACCTTTTGGTGAAAATTGAGGGCCAGCTTAAAAAAAGAGATTTTGGCCTTCCTTCCCGTTTTTTGTATGAAGAAGGGATGCCCGCTAACCTACAGCAGTTTCTCGCCGCCGCTTTTAATGTAACATCAGAAGATATGTTTACCGGGGGCAGGTATCATAACCTGAGTGATCTTATAAAATTTCCAGGCTTCGGCAAGAAACTTATTTATACAGAAAGAAAGCCGCTTTCATCGTCTCATATTTTGAATAGCGGCGATATTTTCAATATTCTTATTAATCAGGATATCCTTTTGCACATCCCTTACCAATCATATAACCCGGTGCTATCTTTTTTTAACCAGGCAGCAGTAGATGCCGAAGTAAATGACATCTTTATAACTTTATACAGAGTAGCGGAAGAATCACACATCATAAATGCGCTTATAAGCGCTGCGAAGAATGGAAAAAATGTTATTGCCTTCATCGAAATTAAAGCACGCTTTGACGAAGCTAATAATATTAAATGGAGCAAGATCATGAAAGATGCCGGGGTAAAAATCATCTACAGCATTCCCGATATAAAAGTACATTCCAAAATTGCTTTGGTAAGAAAAAAAAGAGGAGCAGGCAAGCAGTCTTTTGCAATATTAAGCACTGGTAACTTTAATGAAATAACTGCGCAGTTTTACACAGATCATGTGCTTATGACCACCGATATTGAAATATGTAAAGAGCTTTTAAACCTGTTTAAATTTTTACAGTTAAAAAAATTACCCGATCAAAAAACAGATCTTAAATTTAAAGACTTGCTTGTGGCTCAATTCAACATGGCAGACGAGCTTGAAAAACTTATTAATAATGAAATAGAAAAAGCAAAGCGGGGCGAGGCAGCTTATATAAGAATAAAGGTTAACAACCTTGAAGAGCCTTATTTTATTGACCTTCTTTACAAAGCTTCGCAGGCAGGGGTAAAAATAGATCTAATCGTAAGGAGCATATGTTGCCTCGTACCCCGGGTGCAAGGTGAAAGTGATAACATAACTGTAAAGCGTATAGTAGACAGATACCTGGAGCATTCAAGGTTATTATTTTTTGGGGCAGATGAAAATGTTGAAGTTCTTATGGGTTCTGCAGACCTTATGAACCGCAATCTAAGGCACCGGATTGAAGTATATGTGCGTATTAAAAATGAAGAATGCAAAAAAGAATTACTTGAATATTTTAAAATACAATGGGAGGATAATGATAAAGCAGTTATTCTTTTGCCCGGCTTTCAACAACAAAAAACCAACAATGATGGTGCAACTATAATCAATGCGCAGCAATCTATCTACAACTTTTTAGAAAACAAATAATGAGCGCAATCAGCAGATTTTTTTACATCTCTAATGTAAACAAACTTCGTTTTAAAACCGTGGTGTACATTGCGCTTTTCTGGACAGTGACAGATTATATAGTAGTTCTGCTGCGCTCGGATGAACAGGAACATACCAATAGCATCTGGTTCAGGGAAGGCCTCATGTTTTCAGTAAGTCTTTTTATGGGTTATATTTTTGTGTACAGGCTTCGCAAAATGTCAAGAAGATTTCCGCTTTGGTTAAATTTTTTATTTAAAAGCGCTATCCTGCTCGGCTCGGCCTTCATTCTCACATTTATTATACAATACGCAAATTCTGTTTTCATTTTAAAACAAGGCGCTGGAAAAGCTTTTGGGGTAATAGAAGCATATGCCCTTTATAAGAACTGGCTATTAAAGAAGATAATTTTCTGGATAGTCATTTTTTTTATAACACAGCTTATACTTATCATCAATGAAAAATACTCTCCCGGAGTGTTTATTGATATACTTCGTGGAAAATATACAAATCCAAAAGTTGAGAAACGAATAGTTATGTTTATTGATTTGAAAGATTCCACTCCTATAGCTGAGAA
Source organism: Chitinophagaceae bacterium (assembly GCA_036007765.1). GTDB lineage: Bacteria > Bacteroidota > Bacteroidia > Chitinophagales > Chitinophagaceae > Ginsengibacter. Next base: position 36,336 of record DASYOM010000029.1, read on the forward strand.
GTTGGGACACGCACAATATTTTGAATTTATAAGAGATTTTATTTACAGGGTATCGCAGGCGATAATTGAATTTGATGGAACTATTTACCAGTATGTAGGTGATGAAGTAGTGTGCTCATGGTTATTTGAAGGCAAAAACACCAGGAAATGCCTTGATGCGGTAATTGAATCAAGAAAAAATATTCAAAAAAAGAGTGAGCATTTCAGGAGAAAATATGATATCGTTCCTGAATTCAGGGTAGGCATTCATGTGGGTGAAGTTACAGTTGGGGAGATCGGGGTCGTAAAAAAGGACCTTGCTATGAGTGGTGATACTATGAACACAACCGCACGCATCCGCAGTGCCTGCAATGAGCTTAACCGTCATTTTATTGTTTCAAAAGCTTTTGTAGATAATATTAATTTAAAAGAATGGCAGACCGAAAGCCTTGGTGAAGTTGACCTTAAGGGAAAGGGAAGCAGTATTGAGCTGTTTTCTTTAAAAATTTAAATTGTGTAAATTTGCATCATACACAAGATATTTTAAGCTGACTTTTTTTAGCGTTTGATTCCCCCATCATTCCCTTATTAATTGGTTTAAATTTTGAGTATAGGTCATTTTAAATTGCCCCATGAAAAATATGGAATCAGAAAAACCCACAGCGCCTCAGAAGAAAAGATCATTGTTAGCTAAAACAGGGAGAGTTCTTGCATGGATTCTCGCATCTCTTATATTTCTTATAATTCTCATTTTAATCCTCGTGCAGCTTCCTGCTGTTCAAAATTTTGCCCGCAAAAAAGTAGTAAGCTATCTCGAGAATAAATTACATACGAAAGTTGAGATCGGTAAGCTCGATATTAAATTCCCGACAGCACTTTCTCTTCAAAATATCTATATAGAGGACCAAAGTAAAGACACACTTTTATATGGTGGCGAGCTTAAGGTAGATCTAAGCATGTTTAAGCTTTTAAAAAGCGACATAGCTATACAGGAGATTTCCCTCAACAATATCATTGCAAAAATTAAAAGGACTCCGCCTGATTCAGTTTTCAATTTCCAGTTTATTACAGATGCTTTTATGGGGGGAAAATCTAAGGAAACCACAGCCCCCGATTCATCTACTTTACAAATGAGTATTAGCAGGATTCTGGTGAATAACACAAGAATAATTTATTATGATCAATATACAGGTAACGATATGGATCTTGCATTCGGGCATTTCGATACGAAGATCAGCACTTTTGATCCTGCACATTTATTATTCGATATACCGTCAATAACATTAAAGGGTTTAAAAGGGCATTTCTACCAGATGAAGCCACTACAAAAAACACTAGAAAAAACCGTAGCCGAAGCATCAGCCGAACCAGGTAACTATTTACAGTTTCTAAATAAGGAAATGCTTATAAGTGATGTCAACATTGCTTTTAACAGTGAGCCTTCTCATTTAAAATCTTCCTATGTTATTGGTGATCTCACCGTACATCCTAAAACCATTGATCTCAAAAACAGTATTATAACTCTTAATGATGCCAACCTAAACAATTCATCAATAAACGTAGAAACAGATTCTAAAGCTTTGAAAGATGAACCAAAAGATTCCTTGCTAACGGTTGCGCCTACACCGCCTTTCAAAATAATCTCAACCGGCCTTGTCATTAATAACAGCAATCTAAAATTTGATGATATTTCCGCACCGCATGTTCCAAAAGGAATAGACTATGTTCATTTACACCTGCAGGATATTTCTATAAAAGCTTCTGATCTGCAATACAGTCTTGACACAACAATCGTTTCTATACAATCTGCGAGACTTAAAGAAAAAAGTGGCCTTGTGTTGAATAATCTTACAGCAGATTTTTCAATGAATCCAACAGGGGTTTCTTTGCAAAATTTATTAATAGAAACCCCGGGCTCGGAAATTAAAAGGTCGGCTGTAATAAGTTATCCTTCTCTCGCAGCGTTGAAAAAAGACCCGGGTATACTGGGACTTGATATTGATTTGGTAGATAGCAAAATTGCTATGAAAGACCTGCTCGCTTTTGTCCCAATGCTTAATACGCCGTCAAATAATATTTCGCCAAACAGTACTTTATATGTTGATGCAAAAATTACAGGAAGGGTTAATGATCTTAATTTTCAAAGATTAATTCTAAGAGGCCTCACATCTACCAATATAAATTTAAGTGGCGAGTTAAAGGGATTGCCTGACCCTAAGAAATTTTATGCGGACCTAAATGTCAGAAAATTTCAATCTTCTAAAAAAGATATATCGGCGCTATTACCACCAAATACATTGCCTTCAAACATAACTGTTCCGGAAACATTTTCAGCATCGGGGAGAGTAAAAGGCGGAATGAATAACCTGTATACTGATGTTGTGATCAACACAAGTTTAGGAGGAGCTAAAGTTAAAGGCACACTCGTAAATATTACTGACAAGGATAAAGCAACATATGACCTTGTTGTGATTGCAAGAAACCTGGAATTGGGTAAATTAATGCAGAATCCACAGCTTGGCAATCTCAATGCAGACATAAAAGTAAAAGGGCATGGCTTTAAACCGGAGACTGCAAACGCAACTTTCAACGGAACTATAGCTAATGTTACACTGAATAAATATAATTATAGGAATATTCATCTTGATGGAAATATTGCTAATAAAAACTATAGTGTGAATGCATCCGTGCATGATCCAAACCTTGAAGCAGTAATTGCAGCACGTGGCGAATTTTTGCAGAAGTATCCATCTGTACATATCAAAGCAACCATTGATAGTATTAAAACGCAACCACTTGGTTTTACACCTCAACCCGTAATATACCATGGGCAGATAGAAGGCGATTTTACTAATGTTGATCCGGATAATCTTGCAGGTAATTTGTTTGTAACACATTCTGTATTGGTAAACAATGGCCAGAGAATCACCATAGATTCACTAGAAGTAAGTGCAGATAATTCGCCTGCCAATCATAGCATTTCATTAAAGAGTGATTTTCTTTCCGCTTCTATAAAAGGAGAATACGCACTTACACAACTTGCAGATGTTTTTCAGCAGGCGATTGACCCTTATTTCTCATTGACAGCAAAGCGAAATATTGCAAAAGTAAACCCATACAATTTCACTATTTCAGCAGGCGCAATTGACAACGGGGCCCTGAGAGCATTTTTACCAGAAATGAAAAAATTAAAGCCTGTAAACCTTACTGCTCATTTTTCAAGTGATAGCGGCTGGAATGCATTTATGTCTGCACCGTCTATAGTATATGGAAGCATGGTAATTGACAATCTAAAATTTAATGCTGGTACAAAGAACGGTGCTCTTTCATTTAACACTTCTTTTGACAAATTAAAAAGCGGTTCCTCTCTTGCCATGTATGCCACTACGTTAGGTGGTACATTAAAGAATAACAACCTCGATTTTACATTGAGTATTAAGGATGCCAAATCTGTAAATAAATATGTAGTAAGCGGCTTGTTGGGCCACCCATCTTTGAATAATTACAGCTTTAGCCTGAAGCCGGATAGTTTATTACTTAATTATAATAAATGGAGCGTAACAAATAACAATAGTATCCAATATTTCAATAATGATATCACTGCCACTAATTTTATCCTGAGCCAGGGTTCCCAGCAATTAGGTATAAACAGCGTTGGCTCCGGAACCAATAAGCCACTACGAATTGATTTTACAAACTTTAATATCGCAACACTTACTGGTTTTATCCAAAATGATTCTTTATTAGTTGGCGGGCTTTTAAATGGAAATGCGGTGGTTAAAAATATTCAAGTGCAGCCAAACTTTACTACGGATCTTACAGTGCAGAATCTGAGTATTTATAAAGACACGATCGGTAACCTGACAGCAAAAATCAATAATAACGTTGCCAATACTTTTAATGCAGACGTTAGGCTTAATGGCTATGGCAATGAAATAAATATTCTTGGAAATTATTTTTTAAAACCACAAAACAATAGCAGCTACGACTTTAATGTAGATATTGTTTCCCTTCAAATGAAAATGCTGGAAGGTTTTACCAAGGGAGGCATAAGGGATGCACGTGGCAACCTATTTGGAAAAATAGCATTGAATGGTTCTCTTAAAGACCCAAACATTGATGGCAAAATCAATTTCAATAATACTGCTTTTACGGCCTCCGCGCTAAATAATGTTTTTAAAGTAGATAAAGAAGCTATAGCAATTGTCAATAAGGAAGGGATCAAACTCAGCACATTTACAATTCGCGATACCGCAAATAATGCAATTGTAATTGATGGCATGTTGAATACAACTAATTTTTATGATTATGCCTTTGACTTAACTATAAAAGCTGACAACTTCCAGGCAATTAATTCCACTAAACAAGACAACAAGCTTTTCTATGGTAAAATGGTTTTTTCTACTAATCTGGTTATTAAAGGAACGCCAGCGCAACCTGTTGTTAATGGTAGCTTAACTGTAAATGACAACACAGATTTTTCAGTAGTCCTTCCGCAATCTGAGCCTGGAATTGTAAAGCGGGAAGGCATTGTACGATTTGTAGATTACAGTGCAATCCCAGAGGATTCGTTGTTTATGGCGCCTTACGATTCATTGAAAACATCACCTCTTCTCGGCTACGATATTTCAGTAAATCTTACAATAAATAAAAATGCAACTTTTAATTTGATCGTAGACCAGGGTAATGGTGATTTTTTAAGATTAAAAGGAGATGGCCAGTTAACTGCAGGGATAGATCCCAGCGGAAAAATAACATTAGTGGGTTCTTATGAAATTAATGAAGGCTCTTACGACCTATCATTCAATTTTATAAAACGAAAATTCATTATTCAAACGGGAAGCAGGATCGTATGGACGGGTGAACCAACAACAGCCCAGGTAAATGTGACCGCCATATATATCGCAGACACAGCACCACTTGACCTTGTGCAGGGCCAAACTGAGGGAGACCCGAATATCTACAAGCAAAAATTACCCTTTGAAGTAAACCTGCAGATAAATGGTGAACTTTTAAAGCCACAGATCACATTCGACATTACACTTCCAACTAATAAAAATTATAATGTAGATAATACTGTAACAAATGTTGTGCAAACCAAGCTCACCCAGCTTCGGCAGGAACCAGGAGAAATGAATAAACAGGTTTTCGCACTGTTGCTTTTAAATCGTTTTGTAAGCCAAAATCCATTTGATAACAGCAGTGGCGGCTCACTGGATGCAAACACTTTTGCAAGGCAAAGTGTGAGCAGGCTGCTTACAGAGCAATTGAACCAACTCACCAAGGGGCTTATAGAAGGTGTGGATCTGAATTTTGACCTGGCAACCACACAGGATTATACGACCGGAAGCCAACAAAACAGGACCGATTTTAATGTAGGGATTTCCAAGCGGCTTCTTAATGATCGTTTAACCGTAACCGTTGGAAGCGATTTTCAATTGGAAGGGCCAACGCCGGCAAAAGGACAGCAAAATGCAGTTGCAGGAAATATTGCAATTGGTTACAAATTGAGCAAGGATGGGAAATACATGTTAAGAGCGTATCGCAAAAATGATTACACAGGATCTATTTATGGCTATGTGATTGAAACAGGCATTAGCTTCATCATTACAGTAGATTATAATAAATTTAAAGATATTTTCTTAAGTGCTGAACAAAAAAAGAGGAAAAGAGAAATAAGAAAACAAAATAAAGAAGATAAAAAAGCTGGTGATGCAGCAGACATTAATCAACAAACAGGCTTAACGTCTCCTGCGAAAGAACCTTAATAATGAAGAAAAGTTTTAAAAGAATTATTTATTTTACTGCTGTTATTATCAACCTGTTTTTTGTATCGTGCAATACCACCAAATTGGTTCCCAAAGGAGATGCTTTGTATACAGGAGCCAAAGTGAAAGTGACAGACAGCACACTATCAAAAAAAGAAAAAAATAAAGTTATTGACTTCACAGAGCATTTACCAAGGCCTAAGCCTAATTTTAAATTTTTAGGCCTTCCAATAAAACTATTCTTTTACAATCTTGCAGGCGATCCAAAAAAGAAGGGATTTATAAGAAAATTTATTAGAAAGCTTGGAGAGCCGCCTGTATTGCTAAGTTCTGTAAATCTTGACTATAATGCAAAAGTGTTAAAGAGTTATTTGGAAAATGTTGGCTATTTCCATGCCGATGCAAATGGTGATACCACTGTAAAAAAGAAAAAGGCGAGTGCAACCTATACACTTGAGCCCGGTGCGCTTTACACAATTAAAGAAGTGAAATTTGTAACCGATAGTACGGCTCTTGGCAGAGCAATAGAGGCTACAAGATCAAAATCGATTTTGCACCCAGGAGATGCCTTTAACCTGGAGGTAGTGAAGGGGGAACGGTCAAGGATAGACGCGATTTTAAAAGAAGAAGGTTATTATTATTTCAGCCCTGATGTGTTGCTGATAGATGCTGATAGCAGTATCGGTAATAATAAAGTAAATATGTATTTGCAGGTAAAGAAAGGTACGCCTCCTGTTGCCAAAAAACCATACATAATTGATGATGTATATATTTATCCTAATTACAGGTTAAATGGCGCCTCTGCAGACACCAGCCATGCCAATAAAGATTTTTACAAGGGATATTATATAGTTGATCCGCGCAAAAAATTTAAACCAAAATTATTCCCAAGAATATTAAGATTTGATTCCGGGGACGTATATAACCGGAACGATCATAACCTTACACTGAGCAGGCTCATCAACCTTAATGTTTTCAAATTCGTAAATAATCGTTTTGAGCTTTCACCCAATAGTGAAGGTGATACCGGCAGGCTTAACACCTATTACTACCTTACACCAATGCCCAAAAAATCTTTGCGGAGCGAAATTGCTGCCAATACAAAAACAAACGGCTATGTAGGTTCATTGATCACGCTCACTTTTAAAAACCGCAATACCTTTCGGGCGGCCGAACAACTGGATATACATGGTGATATAGGAACAGAAGTTCAATCCAGCGGAAGGCAAAGCGGGTTTAATACCTACAGTTTTGGGGGTGGGGTTACTTTTGGTATCCCAAAATTTGTTGTTCCATTTTTTAGATTCAACACCACAAGCGCTTATGTACCTAAAACAAAAATTGATCTTAGCTACGAACTTTTAAACAGGCGAAAATTATACTCGTTAAATTCTTTTAGAGCGGAGTTAGGGTATGTGTGGAAACCAACCGTGAAGAAGCAACATGAGTTCAATCCTTTTTCAATCAATTATGTTCAGGCGCTTAATGTTACTCAGTTATATCGTGATAGCTTAAAAACTGATTTTACTCTCAAGCATGCGATTGATACGCAATTTATTATTGGATCAAATTATGCTTTTACTTGGGACCCTCTTATAAATGATCCTACCGGAACGGGCTTTTATTTTAATGGGCTTAGCGACCTTTCAGGAAATGTAGCGGGCTTGCTGATACCTTCGTCCGGCAAGGGGCAACAAAAAAGAATTTTTAACGCGCCTATTTCACAATATGTAAAACTTCAGTCTGATTTAAGATACTATTATGCTTTTACCAAATCAACAAGATTGGCTAACAGGATAATTATTGGAGCAGGATATCCATATGGTGGCGGCTCCAGGGAATTGCCATTCATTAAGCAATTTTTCATTGGTGGAAATAATAGCATCCGGGCATTTCGAAGCCGTTCAATTGGCCCAGGTACATATAGAAATCCAAAGTACGATAGCAGCAGATTTTTGCCCGATCAATCCGGTGATATAAAGTTGGAAATGAACACGGAATTGCGTTTGAAAATAAATACTATTTTGGAAGGCGCGGTATTTTTTGATGCAGGAAATATATGGTTGTATAATAAAGATACCAGCACAATAAATCCGCGGCCGGGTGTTCAATTTTCAAAAAATTTCTTGAAAGAGCTTGCTGTAGGCACTGGTGTTGGATTACGCATAAACCTTCAAATATTATTACTGCGCATTGATATTGCCACTCCCCTTCGGAAACCCTATTTACCCGCAGGCCAGCGATGGGTATTTAATCAAATTAATTTTACCAGCAAGGAATGGAGAAGGCAAAACCTTGTTTTAAATTTAGCTATCGGTTACCCGTTTTAATACTGCTTTATGTTAATTCAGGAGATTTGCAGCGTGATGAAAAATATTATAGCAGCACTTTTGCTAAGTACATTATCAGGATGTAGCACAAATTCAACTGAAGAAAAAGCTGAGCCTCAAGTGGTAATTGCCGATACGGTATATGAAAAAGTAAATGATGCAGTAACTGATACATCCCGTGTAATTAAAAATGCACCCGCCATATGGAGCGCTGATTTCGAAGAAGCAACCAATACTTACAAAATTCATAAACCTGCAAATTCAAGGCTGGATACATTATCAGCACAAAACCTTGTGTCCCTGCTCAACCAGGATTCTATTCATGTTTATTTTATAAAAACATCTCACGATACAATGTTCATTAGTATTCCGAAG
>DASYOM010000030.1:0-10446 GCA_036007765.1 Chitinophagaceae bacterium
TCTGTATTCGGCAATATAAATTATATTTTGGCAGATAAATACCTTTTCAGTTTTGTTGCAAGAAGAGATGGCTCTTCAAAATTTGGCCCTTTGAATCGTTACGGAAACTTTTTTTCCTACAGCGCCGGATGGAGAGTTTCAAAAGAAAAATTTATGCAAAATGTAAGCTGGGTTAATGATCTTAAATTAAGAGCTGCTTATGGAGAAAACGGCAATAACGCCATCCCATCAGGTTTATATCAGGATAATTATACGACAAGCGGGTATATAAATTATAGCAGCTATGATTTAAACGGTACCAATAATTCTGCCTTTACCGGTGCAGGTTTATTTCAATTGGGCAATCCTTACATTCATTGGGAAACAAATAAGACAACCAATTTAGGTTTTGATGCCACTTTATTCGATAATCGTTTTACTGTTTCTTTCAGTTGGTTTGATAGAAAAACCAAAGACCTTCTGGCTGTGCCACCTATAACAGGTTTAAGAGGCGATGCCCTGTCGCCATTTGAAAATATTATGCAATTTTCCAATAAAGGGGTTGAGTTAGAGTTAGGATACAATAATAAAATTGGAAAACTCTCTTATGAGATGAATTTTAATATCGCCACTTACCGTAACAATGTTGACTATATAAGCAGGGACAGTACAGCACACATTGATGGTAATTCTTATGCGCCTACACATTTTTCACTTACCCGCAGCGAAGTAGGAAAGCCTGTTTCCAGCTTTTTTGGATTTGTGCAGGAAGGTATATTCCAATCTGCAGATGATTATACAAAATATGGCGTAACACATGCAGGGCTAACTCCTGCAACAGCAGCCGGCCATTTTAAATTTAAGGATGTAAATAATGATGGTAAGATAAATGATGATGACCGTACTTTTATTGGAAGCCCGCATCCTAAATTCAGTTATGGTTACAATTTGAATTTGTATTATGAAAGCTTTGATCTGGGCATTTTTTTGCAAGGCGTATCTGGCAATAAAATATTTAATTACTGGCGTGCTTATACAGTATTTCCAGGTGCGCAAGGTGAAGGAGCGGATAACACGTGGAGCCCAACCAACACGGGTGCTAAATTGCCGATATGGAGTATTGCCACTTCGGATGATATAAAGCCGTCCAGCTTTTTTATAGAAGACGGTTCATACCTACGGTTAAAAAGCCTGCAAATGGGTTATACATTTCCAGCAACCAAAGCTTTCAGTAAAATTAGGTTTTATGTACAGGGTTATAACCTGGCTACTTTTACTAAATATTCGGGAATAGACCCGGAGATAAGCACAGGTAGCGCCACCAATATTGGGGTCGATTTTGGAGGTAATTATCCGATTTCAAGAAAGATTATTATTGGGATCAATTTAGGATTATAAAAATTTAAAGTTTATAAAAATTTAAAGTTTATAAAAATGAAAAAATTATTAATTATATCATTCTTCTTCGCTTTACTAGGTGCAGGATGTAAGAAAAGTTTTCTTGATGTGCCTAACACAACAGGAATTACCCTAGGAGAACTAAAAAATAAAGCGGGTGTTCAGCAATTGCTTGTAGCTGCCTACCACGATGTTACCGGGTTAACAGCCAAGTCAAGTTGGTGGAGCACAACCGGTACCAATTGGATATATGGTGATGTTACTTCCGGGGATGCTTATAGAGGTGGTACTAATGATGGTTCTGATGGACTCACAATAGAACATTTTTTAACGCAATCCTCAACTGCTCACCTTGCAGATAAATGGCGTACAGTATATGATGGTGTTTCACGTTGTAATAAAGTGATACGGGCTGCAAATGCCGCTATTGATATGACTGCCGATGAAAAGACCAAAGCAATTGCAGAAGCCAGGTTTCTAAGAGGGCATTTTCATTTTGAAGCAAAAAAAATGTGGAATAATGTACCGTTTATAGATGAAGTTACCGATTCAATTTATGAAGTATCAAAACAGTTTACAGTATCAAACGACATTGATATATGGCCTAATATAGAAGCAGATTTTCAATTTGCTTATGATAATATGCCTGCAGTGCAAAAATATAAAGGCCAGGCTAATAAATGGGCTGCAGCTTGTTATCTTGCCAAGGCTCTTATGTTTGAGAAAAAGTTTACAGAAGCCAAAACTTTATTAAATACTATTATACCTGCTGCTTACGGTGGTAATGGCAATGGAGTTAATGCACAGGGACAGTCTTATGCATTAATGGCAAATTTTGATGACAACTTTAATCCTGAATTAGAAAATAGCCCTGAGCATATATTTCAAATTGAATTCTCTGCCAATGATGGTTCTAACAGTGGCAATTCTAATATAGGTGAATCGGGTAATACCCCTACTTTTTATCCGTTAACTAGTTTTTATGTAAGCTGGAAACAACCAACATTTAATCTTGTGAATGCGTTTAAAACTGATGCAAATGGGTTGCCTATGCTGGATGATTTTAATGATGATAATATGACCAACGATGAGGATTATAAAGGATATGATTATTATAATACTTACCAGGGCACGGTTGATCCGAGGCTTGACTGGACTGTGGGCAGAAGGGGTGTTCCTTACTTAGACTGGACAACCCCATCTTATTACAGCGGCTATGGAAGCAACCCGGGAAGCGACCCTGATTATGGTTGGATAACTGATCGCACTTTTGGTGGGCCGTATATTCCTATAAAAAATAATTTCAGGTATGCCAATGGAGACTTTGCAAAATACAGTGAAAATTATGCTCAGTATTATTTGCTTACCAGCGCTGTAAATGTTAGTATAATACGATTTGCCGATGTGTTACTTTGGGCTGCCGAGTGCGAAGTAGAAGTGGGTACTTTAGATCGAGCAAGGAAATTAGTAAACTATGTACGCGAACGTGCAAAAGATGGCCGCCAGGTAGAAGTAGTTTATGATGATATTGGTGGTTATGTAGCTTCTGCAAATTATTATGTAGACTTATACAATACTCCATGGACAGGTCAGGATGAAGCCCGTAAAGCGGTTCGCTTTGAAAGAAGATTAGAACTGGCACTGGAGGGACATCGTTTTTTTGATTTGGTACGCTGGGGCGTTGCAGCAGATTATATCAATAAATATTTGCAGGAAGAAAAACCACGTTTGCCAAATGTTTTGAACGGTGTAACATTTACTGCCAGTAAAAATGAATATTTCCCAATACCCCAAATAGAAATTGATTTGAATTCTACAATAAAACAGAACCCCGGTTATTAATTTTTGAAGGGATATACCAACATATTATCAGCTCTGATTAGAACTTATAATTTTTGATACTTATTAATCGATTACATGTTTTTAAAACATAATCCACCAAACACCAGGGTAATTTTTTTAATTGTATTTCTATTCTCAGTTTGTATAAATGCAGTATACGCTTCGCCACTAAAAACTCCAAGGGCTTATTATGTAAACAATAAAGGCAATGATAAAAATAGCGGAGATAAAAATCATCCCTTTAAAACAATTGCGAGGAGCAATAGAATCAAGTTGCATGCAGGTGATTCTATCAGGTTTGCAAGTGGCCAGGTCTTCAGGGGCACGCTTCAAATCAATAAGTATGCGTTTGCGTTAGAAAAACCTATTTTAATTTTTTCAGGCGGAGAAAGAAAAGCAATAATTGATGGCGGTAATAAAGCTGGTGTTGAAATTAGCGAAACAAAGTTTGTACAGATTCGTAATCTTCAGTTAAAAGGTTCAGGGCGGAAAGAAGGAAACACCGGTAATGGGGTGTTAATTAATAACTGTACTAATATTTCAATTGACAACCTGAATATAACTGGCTTTCAAAAAGCCGGCCTGCTTGTTTATTCATCTTCTGATATTTCGATCACACGTGTTCATGCCTATGAAAATGGTTTTGCAGGAATTTCAATTGATGGTGAATATGGGACAAAAAATTCTAAACAAATTTTAATCTCCGATTGTCTCGCAGAAAATAATCCCGGTGATCCCTCCAATTTTAAAAATCATAGTGGCAATGGTATTATCGCAGGCAACTGCAAAAATGTTACAATTGAATATTGCATTGCCACCAACAATGGATGGGATATGCCGCGTATTGGTAACGGTCCGGTTGGTATCTGGTGTTATGAGGCCGATAGTATAAAGATTCAGTATTGTATTTCATACAAAAATAAAACTGCGAAGTGGGCTGATGATGGTGGCGGCTTTGACCTTGATGGCGGAGTTACTAATTCTGTTATACAATATTGCTTATCTTATGAAAACCATGGTAGCGCATTTGGAATATTTCAATATGAGGGCGCAAGCCCATGGCACGATAATATTATCCGGAACAATATTAGTGAAGATGATGGTTCGGTCTCCGCAGCACATGCGTCAGCATATATCTGGAATAGCAGTGGTGACGACAATCAATTCAGCAACTTAGCTTTTCATAACAATATTCTGTCTAATATAAAGGGTGCTGCCATTCATTATGCAGATAAACAGAGTAAACGCAAATCATTCATTTTTTATAAAAATATTTTTGTTGCAAAAAATGAAATCATAAAAGGAAAAACGGCGAATGATGATTTTTCCGGTAATATCTGGTGGAGCGTTAATGATGGATTTAATGTTGATAGTATAAGAGATTTTAAGACATGGGCTCTAAAAACAGGAAAGGAATTAAGTGATGGTAAGATAATCGGAATAAATAAAAATCCTGATTTTAAAGATGCCTCTTTTAAAAAATTGACAGATCCTCACAAATTAAAATCATTTATAGATTACCAGTTATCAAAGTGTGAGGAAATGAAAATGAAAGAAAATTGAGAACATTATTATTCATAACATTTTAGTTCCCTCTCCATTGGAGAGGCCCGCCCGTTCCGGTACGGACGAGGGTTGGGCTGAGGTAAAAATAATCAGATGAAAAACATAAGAATGAATAGTTTTATATCAGGGTTTCTGCTCACTGAAATATTTCTTATGATTGCCAGCCAAACTTTTGCCCAGCAAAAGAAAGCAATTAATAACCAACCGATCATAACAGGCCAGGTATGGAAAGATGTTGATGGAAATCCTATCAATGCACATGGAGCAGGCATACTTTATCATGACGGTACTTACTATATGTTTGGGGAAATAAAGAAAGGTAAAACATGGCTGGTGCCAAATCAAAGCTGGGAAGATTACCGTGTGCCTGCAGGTGGCGTTTCCTGTTATTCTTCAAATGATTTAATCAAATGGAAATATAAAGGTGTTGCATTATCGTCAGTTAAAGGGGATGTAACAAATGATCTTGATACCAGTAAAGTTATTGAACGCCCAAAAGTTATTTACAATAATAAAACAAAAAAGTTTGTGATGTGGATGCATGTAGATGCTAACGATTATAGTTATTCGCAGGCAGGCGTCGCTGTTAGTAATAACCCCGCAGGTCCCTACAAATATTTAGGAAGTGTAAAGCCCAATGGGCAGATGGCCCGGGATATGACCCTGTATAAAGATGACGATGATAAAGCCTATCTTATCTATGCCTCTGAAAGTAATAAGACAATGCATGTTTGCCTGTTAAGTGATGATTATCTTTCTCCAGCAAAAACATATGCGAGAATTACTTCTGCAGATAACAGGGAAGCTCCGGCAATATTTAAATACAACGAAAAGTATTATTTAATTACTTCGGGTTGCACAGGCTGGTCAGCCAATCCTGCAACATATGCAACAGCGGATAGTCTTATGGGGAAATGGAAGCAAATGGGTAATCCATGCCTGGGGCAAGGTGCAGAAAATACTTTCCAATCTCAAAGCACTTACGTTTTTCCAATGCCGGGAAAGCCGGGTACTTTTCTTTTTATGGCAGATAAATGGAACAAATTAAATCTTGAAGATTCAAGATATGTATGGCTTCCTTTAACGATGTTAAATAGTAAGCCAGTAATAAAATGGATAAAATAAATAAGCATAGAGCTTCTTATGAAAAAGAATATTTTGATTTTGTTACTAGTGTTTTGCTTTCAGCAAAAAGCATTCCTGCAAAATGTAAAGAATTCAAAATTGCATTTTACTTCAAATGGAAAGAGCCGTGTTTCCCTAGATTCAATTTATTATTACCAGTGTGCTGCAATGGATTCATCAGGTAATCAAATTTCTTTTTCTGTTGAAGCCCTGCCATCATGGTTAAAATTTAATAAGGAAAATCATTCTGTTTCAGGAAAACCTCTAAGGCCAGGCCAGTATATGATTCATCTTCTTGCCTCAGCTGCGGATACAATAGATCACCAGAATTTTATGCTTACGGTTTTCAATAATAAGACAATGAATATTCTTGCAATAGGAAATTCGATTACTAATGGAACTAATAAATATAATAGCTATCGGCGGCCGCTTTGGCAATTACTGCATAATGCTAATTATAATTTTGATTTTATTGGTTCATGGAACAAGCATCACATGGGCGGGGAAGTTCCCAATCCCGATTTTGATATGGATCATGATGGGCATTCCGGTTGGACTACACACGACATGTTAAGTCCTCCTGATTGGGACAAGCAAAGAGGAAATATTAATACATGGCTTCAGGCATATAGGCCTGATATAGTATTGGTAGAACTTGGAACCAATGATGTATTTCAATGCGTACCTGCCAAAGCCGCAATGGAAAATATTGATTCCATCCTCAATATTTTAAGAAATAAAAACCCGCAAGTGAAAATCTTTCTTGCACAAATACCGCCATTAGGTGCACAGTGGGCAGAAAAAAAATTGTGTGGAACAGACATATCATATGGTAAGTCAATAGAAATTTTTAATAATCAGATTACAAAGCTCGCTGCTGAAAAAAATACTATTGTTTCACCTGTAATAGCAGTTGATTTATTTACTAATGTAAATCCTGCAACGGATATGTATGATGATATTCATCCAAATGATATTGGTGAATGGAACATGGCAGAAAGCTGGTATAAGGCTATAAAGAAGTATTTGGGAAAATTAAAAATTGAATCATTTAAAGTAATGAATAATTAACCATTCAATGCGAAGAAGATCGTTTGTCAGGAATTCAATGCTTACAAGCTTTGCCTTATCACTGCCTGATATAATAGCTGCGATTCCTACGGATAAAAACACTTCCTCTTTTTTAAAAATTATTTCTGATTTAGATACTCCACAGTTTAGTTTTTTTTCAATTGATTCTTTGGGGAAAAATAATTTGAGTAATAATATTGTTTTCCATGATGATATAAAAAAGGCGTACAAAACATCAATTAAGAATAATAAAACAAACTACAGGATCGCTTCTCAGTCATTAAATGAATTACCTGCCTGGGAAATTATTATAAAGAAATCATCTTTTGGATTGAGTACTAACTATCATGCAGAACATCAGCAATCTTTTATATTCAATATTGAACAGCATCTCAATCATGCTACTTTACTAGGAGCGATTGACGATGAAAACAAAGTGACGCTTCCTGCAATTTTGCATTTTCCTGATATGGGAACACTGCGTATTACATGCAATGTTCCTGAGATGAAAGTAGAATATAGCTCTCAAAGATTTATTGAACACCCATTCGTAAAAATTAAGTTTCCGTCAGCAGATATAACATTAAAAAAAATAGAGTATCATTTTGAAGTTGTAACAATTTATCCTGAAGTGAAAGGAATAGAAAATGACGAACGATATGATTGCTTTCGGAAAAATTTTATAAGTATCTTCCAATTAAATCCTTTACTCAAAATACTATCTAATAATTCATCAAGCGATGCATGTGCGTTTACATTATTTAAATATGCAGAGGTCGCAGCATTTACCCCTCCGTTAGTAAAAGATTTATCAGCCCTGGATTTAATTCGCATGACCCTTGATAGGTATTTGAACGGGCAAAAAGGATATGGAATGTTAGGGTATGACTATGATAAATCCTGGGATATTAAAGAATCAGCAACAGCCTGCAATTCATTAGACTCTTATCCTTCATTATTAATTGCTGCATGTACTTATTCAATTGCTAATAATGATAAAAAATGGTTTATTGAAAACCACGCTAAAATAAAAGTTTGGTCAGATAAAATGCTTGAAACAGATATTGATAATGATGGCCTGTTGGAGTTTTGTTTATCTGGAAATAGTGGCAGTTGGAAGGGTGATAAAACCCAGCGTCCCTCAAACTGGTGGGATACAATTGGTTTCGGGCATAAAGATGCTTACTCGAATGCTTTGGCATACCGGGCGCTAAAGTTATTAGCTGAAGCTAACGATAAATTTGGTTTGAAAAATGAATCATTACTTTTTAATGAAAGAGCAAAAAGCTTAAAGGAAAAATACACAGCGACTTTTTTAAATCCTGAGACAGGCGTGCTTGCAGGATGGAAAAGTGCAGATGAAAAATTGCATGATTACTATTTTACTTCTGTAAATGGTGTTGCTATAAGTTATGATTTAATTGAGTCGCGGTTAGCTAATAAAATCATGGATGCTTTGTTAGCAAAAATGAAACACGTTGGTTTTACCAATTTTGAGTTAGGTATGCCTGGGAATTTGATACCGGTCGTACGTGCCGATTATACTGATTTACTTTTGGAAGTTGGTGGAGGAAAACGTGAAGACAATCTTGATGGCTTCCAGATTTATGAAAATGGTGGGGCCACATCATGCTTCACTTATTTCACGATAAACGCTTTGCAAAAATTAGGAAGAAAGAAAGATGCTGATGCGATTTTACTGCCGTTACTAAAAAGTATGTCTAAAGGAAACTTTCAGGGGAGATGTGCCAGCGGAAGAACGAAAGACTGGAAAACATGGAGTGGCGAGTGCTGGGGATATGAAGGATTTTTAGTTGATAGCTACATGTTTTTGTTAGCAGTGTTGCATCAAAAATCAAATTAAGGAAAGGTAAGAAGCATTATTACCTTACAAAAGACTTTAATTTATGGAAAAGATTAAATGTTGTTACGACACTTATAGAAATAAATCTTATATTTTTGCTTTCAAAGATTGCTTAATCAATGTCTCAAAAATCTTACGTCATAGGAGTTGACTACGGAACAGATTCTGTTCGCTCTGTGATACTTGACACCGTGAATGGTAATGAAATTGCTGCATCGGTTTTTGTTTATCCACGCTGGAAAAAAGGGATGTTTTGTGAGCCTGTGCAAAACCAGTTCAGGCAGCACCCGCTTGACTATGTGGAGGGGCTCGGGTTTACCATTAAAGAATGTTTGCAAAAAGCAGGAGCGGATGTTGCTTCTCTTATTAAAGCTATCTCTATTGATACTACCGGTTCAACGCCTGTAGCGGTTGACAAAGCAGGAACGCCACTCGCCTTAACACCTGGCTTTGAAAGTAATCCCAATGCGATGTTTGTTTTGTGGAAAGATCATACGTCAACAAAGGAAGCGGCAGAAATAAATGACCATGCTAAAAAATTTGATATTAGTTACCTGCAATATGTTGGAGGTATTTATTCGTCAGAATGGTTTTGGGCGAAGCTTCTTCACATACTTCGTGCAGACGAAGCTGTCAAAAATTCCTGTTATTCCTGGGTAGAGCATTGCGATTGGATCCCTTTCTTATTAACAGGTGGAAGTGATATTAATCAAATGAAACGTAGTGTTTGCGCAGCGGGCCACAAAGCTTTGTGGGCAAAAGAATATGATGGATTACCGCCTGCGGAATTTTTTACTTCGCTCGATCCGATATTAAAAAATTATTCAGCCGGCTTATTTAAAGAAGTATATGCCGCTGATGCTTCAGCAGGAAAACTCTCGAAAGAATGGGCTGATAAACTTGGGCTTTCAACGGATGTAATTATTGGAGTCGGGGCTTTCGATGCGCACATGGGAGCGGTTGGCGGTCAAATTGAGCCTTATTATTTAAGTAAAGTAATGGGTACTTCCACATGCGATATGCTTGTGGCTCCATCAAAAGAAGTTGAGGGAAAGCTCGTAAATGGAATTTGCGGACAGGTTCCCGGTTCGGTGATCCCGGGAATGATGGGAATGGAAGCAGGGCAATCTGCATTTGGCGATACATATGCCTGGTTTAAAAATATTTTGTCGTGGCCTTTGAAAAATTTATTAGTCTCTTCTTTAATTATTGATAGTGCAACCGCGGAGAAATTAATAAAAGAAGTGGAAGATAAAATAATTATTGAGCTTTCCATTGCAGCAGAAAAACTTCCTCTTGATGAACATGATGAGTTGAGTGTTGATTGGCTGAATGGCAGAAGAACACCTGATGCGAATCAGTTACTAAACGCGGCTATGAGCGGGTTAAATTTAGGAACTGATGCGCCCAGGATTTTTAAATCTTTAGTAGAAGCAACTTGCTTTGGAGCTAAGGCAATTGTTGACAGATTTAATCAGCAGGGAGTTTCTGTAAAAGGTTTAATTGGACTGGGCGGCGTCGCAAAAAAATCTTCTTACATCATGCAAACAATGGCTGATGTGATGGACATGCCAATACGGATTCATAAATCAGAACAGACC
>DASYOM010000031.1:0-15298 GCA_036007765.1 Chitinophagaceae bacterium
GTTCAAACCAACTAAATGTATTTTTCATCATGGTAAACATGGTAATGAAATGTAAAAGACCTTGTTGGTAAAGGGTTTGGTGGAAAAAATTTATTATGCCCAAAAGGAGATATTAAGTTATGATTAAGAGGCAGATGAGTTGGAAAGGTAAAAGTTGGCTTTGAAAGACAACAGCGATATTTATTTCAAAAAATTGAAGTGATAAATAATTCTTGCATATTTGAGTTGATTGCAAGTTTATACTTGAAACATTTAAGACCACACACATCATTTCCTTCAAATATTTTTCTGCATGAGGGGCCAACAAATTTGTACTTTTATTTAATGGATGTAAAAGAACCGGCTGTTGCATACAGCAAAGAAAAAATTTCTATCGAAGCATATCTTGAGATGGAAAATGCTTCAATAGAAAAACATGAATTTTACAAAGGAGAGATATTTGCTATGTCCGGCGCAAAAGTGCCGCACAATGTTATTAGTGGAAATTTATTTGTCGCTTTGTCAAATAAACTAAACGGCAAAAAATGTAAACCTTATAACAGTGATCAGCGCATCCATATTCAATCAAATACTTTGTTTACCTATCCTGATATTTCCATTATTTGCGGAGAAGTAATTACACTTAATAATGATGATTACAATGTTTTAAATCCATCTGTAATTATCGAAGTGCTTTCCAAATCAACAAAAAATTATGACCGAGGTGAAAAATTCAAATTGTACCGCGATATACCAACTTTAAAAGAATACATACTCGCAGATTCTGAAAGCATACATATTGAAGTATTCAGATTAAATGAAAATAAACATTGGGAATTGGAAGAATATAATTCCATTGAAGGCCTTATTTATATTAAAGTGCTTGATAAAAAAATTTTGATCTCAGAAATTTATGAAGGTGTGAATGTTGTAGCCTGATTTTATTAAGCACCCACCTCACTGCTGGCGCAATATGGAACAAGGGCTTGTGTTGAGCATCTTGCGCCCGGTTGATGCCGAAACTTTTTCATGCCGTCAGTAATAGTAATCAATAGCCAACAGTCCACCTCACCCATACGCCATCACCGCCTCCCTGTTGTACTTTGTTCTGTATTCAATTGGTGATAAACCGGTAATCCTTTTAAATATAGTTCTGAAAGATTTGGTATCAGAATAGCCGACTTCGTACATTACTTCACTTACATTTTTTCTGCCGGTCTCAAAGGTCTTCTTTGCTGCTTCAATTTTTACCCGTTGAATATATTCCGTTACAGTATTGGCAGTTGCTTTTTTAAACCTGCGCTCCATATTTCTCCTTCCCAATGCGAACATGGAGGCTAACTGGTCAACAGTAATTTTTTCTTCAAAATTATTTTCAATAAACTCCTGTGCCTTTTTTATAGGCTCATCATCATGCGATTTTTGTCCCTCGAAAATTATAAATGGCGACTGGCTTATGCGGTCAATATCTATCATAAACATTTTTGCGATTTGAACTGCAATCTCACGCCCTGCGTATTTTTCAATTATATACACGAGCAGGTTTAAAAACGAATAAGCCCCGCCACTTGTATAAATGCCATCTTCCTCGGTCATGATCTTGTCATCCACAAGATTTACATTAGGAAATATTTTTCTGAAATCGTTTGCAGCGCTCCAATGAGTAGCGCATTGTTTGCCATCTAATAAACCGGTCGCTGCCAAAAAGAAAGAAGCAATGCAAAGGCTTGCTACTTCGGCGCCTTTTCCATATTGATCAATAATCCAGGGAACAAATGGTGCATTCTCTTCCATCATTTTATTTGGTTCCGCATGTATTGCAGGAATTATAATCAGGTCTGTTTTTTTTACATCATCAATTAACACATCCGGCCCTATGGTAAATAGCCCATTTCGCTGACTTGTCTCTTTTGAAATACCAACCAGTTGAACTTTAAATAATGGAGGTTTCCCCATATTTTTTCTTACAGAATTAACTTCATTAAAAATCTGGTGAGTTCCTTCAATATTTACTACGCTTGTATGGCCTTGTGGAATAATTATTGACACGTGCTTCATAAAACTTATTTTTTTAAATTTGAATTGGTGCGACAAAATTAAAAAACATTTTTGTCGCAATCAACCTCTTTAATTGCCGCATTTGCACCCTGCTTATTTTGCACATACGCTGTAGGTTTGTATAGGATTTGGACATCTTTTCTTAATTGTTTTTAAAAGTTTTTTATGGAAATATATAATCTTGCAAACGATATACCTGTTTTTGAATTTCAGCTAAAGACTTTCTCTTCAGGTATTTCAGAGGCTTTTGATGAATTGATTAAAAAAACCGGTGATATTGCAGGTGACAGATCTTGCTTTGGAATTATAAAACCAGGTAACGAAGGTAAAATGTGCTACTTCGTAGCCGCCGAAGAAAAAGAGCCCCGCGAAGCTGAAAAATTTAATTATGATACATACACTATAGAAAGCGGGGAATATCTAATAACCAGGATTCATGATTGGCGCACGAAAACGGGTTCGATAAAAGATGTTTTTCACGAGATATTTCAGGATGGCCGTGTTGATAAAAAAATGCCGTGTGTGGAATGGTATAAAAATGATAATGAAATGGTCTGCATGGTAAAGACGACCCTGTCAAAAACTAATACGGGTAAACAATAACAATTTTTCTAAAATAAATAAATGATAAAATTATGTTTGAGAACTCAAAAGCATTCAGCAGTTTTTCTGTAAATGATATACAGAAAGCAAAAGAATTTTACGGCAAAACATTAGGAATAGAAGTAACAGACAATCCGATGGGATTGATTGAACTGCACATCGGCGGCGGCAATAATATAATGATATATCCAAAGCCGGATCATGCGTCGGCGACTTTTACTATTCTAAACTTCCCGGTTGATAACATTGATAAAGCAGTTGATGAATTAATTGCGAAGGGAATTGTGTTTGAGCAATATGAAGGTGAAATCAAGACCGATAAAAAAGGTATTGCGCGCAGCACTGATAAAAGCATGGGACCAAATATTGCCTGGTTTAAAGATCCTGCAGGGAATATTTTGTCGGTTATTGAAGGGTAATAAATTTTTCTTACTACGATTATTTTTCCTTCGATAAACTCTTCCTCTTAAACAGGCGAGGCATATTTTTTTGGATGGAAACAAAAATCATATATATGATAAAATATAAATTAGATACATTTAAACTCTTTACATTACTGCAACAAACATCATCCGAATTATTAGAATTGGTTTCTTCTGCGGATTCTGCGGACATCAATGTTATTCCCTTTAAGGATAGCTGGACAGGGGCACAACTGGCATCTCATATAATAAAGTCCAATAAAGCAATTACACAGTCTTTAAAAATGGAGGGTAAAAGTGCTGAGAGAGATCCCGGAGAAAGAACAGGTGAATTAAAAAAAATGTTTTTAAATTATGCAGTTAAATTCCAATCACCTGCATTTATTCTTCCAACCCGGGATATTTATCAAAGAGATATCCTTATAGCAGATCTTAAGAAATCAATTGACGAATTAAAAGACGCAGGTAATTCAGTGGACCTGTCTGAAATTATTACCCTGCCTGCATTTGGGGAAATAACAAAATATGAGCTACTGCATTTTGTTTTATATCACACGCAAAGGCATAATCACCAGTTAAGAATAATTTTTGAAAATATTCAGGAAAAAAAATGATGATGAAACTTTTCATCCTTAATGTCTAATACAAGCTCATAAAAATCAATCTTAAATAAATAAACATGGAAAAGATAAACGTTAAAGATAGCAGGATGTCTTCTGTTGTTGTTTTGTATGATATGCAAACAACGTATTTCGCAAATGTAATTGTGGACATTTCGGATAAAGATTCACATAACCGGTTAAACACAAAAGCTAATCATATTGCCTGGCTTACCGGTAGTCTTGTTGAGCAGAGATTCGAAATAGCAAACATGCTTGGCTCTGATGTTAAGCAGGCAGCACATGAATTATTTAAGGATAATAAAGGTATCCAGGACACCATTACTTACCCACCACTGGCTGAATTCAAAAAAGATTGGGAGACCATCAGCCCTATACTCAGAGAGGCGCTTGCGAATATAAACAGCGAAAAACTTGACGAGTCATTTGAAATGATGCCGGGCATGAAAATGACTTATTACGAGCTGATAACATTCATCATTTATCGGGAAGCCAACATGATTGGCCAGATCGCTTTATGGCGCAGGTTGTTAGGCTATGAGGCTATGAAATACATGTAGCAATTGAAATCTCTATAATCATAAGCATTCTCTTTTATATGTGATTTTTTATATCCCGCCAACTATATACCTTCAAAAGCTCATCAGTTTGACTAACTAAATATTGAAGTTATGAATTGAGCAATAGAAACTTCCAGCCTATATTGCCATATCCTTTTACATTTTCATTTTAATTCTCCAGATCATCAGGTATTTCAGCCGCTTTGTCAAGTAAATTATTTATAAAGAGTAACATCCTTTTGTTTTGTTACAAAATATTTTATAACCACATTTTTTAATTTAAAACTATTTGTATGCAAAATTCAAGTTTCAAAAATGCTTTTTTAAAAGCTTTTACATTTGCTGTGTTATCTCTCCTTAATTTTAACGCAATTGCGGGAGGGGACAGTTACGAAATTTATCTTAACAACAAACTTGTCCTAAAACAATTCGTAACTCAGCCTTTAAATATAAAGAGCCTGCAGCTCGATAAAATAAATTCCAATGATCAGTTAGTTATTCTCTACAGCCACTGTGGACAAACAGGAAAAGGAAGAAGCATTGCAATTAAAGATGATAATGGAAAAATATTAAAAGAATGGAAATTTGCTAATGCAACAGGCTCAGATGAAAGCATGGTAATTCCTGCTAAGGAACTATTGCAGTTAGCAAAAAATAATACTATAAACCATCTTACTCTTTATTATACTGCACAACAGCTTCCAAAAGGACGCATGCTGACATCAGTGGATCTCGGGAAACGCAATGTAACGTTTACTTACCCTAAAATAAAAGCTGGTGCTGCATGGGCTAGTGCTTTAGTGGGAGTATTCTGGCTTTGGTGGCCTTTAATATAGGATGCTTTGCAGTTCTAGAAACATTGGAAGCCTGACCTTTAATAACAAGGTCTCAATAGAATATGATGTTAGATAATGGCAGCGCAGGGAAAATCTATGAATGTCATCATTATAATAAAATTCATGTTTGGAACACTTCCTGATTTATCTAATAACTGTTAAGGTTAAACGATCCAATGGCAGCGGGGGAATTCTTTCAACTTGTTGGTATAGTTATAACGAACTCCGCAAATTCTCCTTCTTTTGTGTTTACTTTCAATTCTCCGCTGTGTGCTTTTATAATATCATAGCTTAAAGATAACCCCAGGCCCGTACCCTGTCCGGTTGGTTTAGTAGTAAAGAATGGTTGGAAAATTTTATCTAAAACTTTTTGCGGGATCCCGGTTCCATTATCTTTTACCCGAATCTCTATTTTATCGTTTAATTTTTTAGTACTAACTGAAACAATGGGCTCATATGTTTCACCTTGTTGTTCTTTTTTTTCCGTTGTTGAATAAAATGCATTGTTATATAAATTCAGTAATACTCTTCCAAAATCCTGTGGATTAATATCAATTTTTCCCTCGACAGAGGAGAGGCCCTCATCATACTTTGTTTTGATATCTGTTTTGAAAGATTTGTCTTTTGGGTGTAGGCCATGATAGCTTAATCTCAAATACTCATCTGCCAGTGCATTTATATTTGTTAGTTCTTTTTGCCCGGTATTTTTTCTTGAATGCTGCAGCATCCCTTTTATTATGGCATCTGCACGCTTGCCATGATGGCTTATTTTCTCCATGTTTTGCGCAAGGTCTTTTATAATTTCATTAGCTTCTGCCTTATCGGTTTCAGGCAATTTTTTTAACAGGGCATCTTCCAGTTCATGTAATAATTCAACATTTACTTCAGAAAAGTTATTTACAAAATTTAAGGGGTTTTGTATTTCATGCCCAATACCAGCGGTAAGTGAGCCCAGCGAAGCCATTTTCTCTGATTGTATAAGCTGCGCCTGTGTTGATTTTAGTTCTTCAAGCGATCTTTTTAATTGTAAAGTACGCCGCCCAACTTTGCGATATAGATTAAACAGGATAAATGTTATTGCAAAAACAAATAATAAACTGGCAGCTAAAGTATTTCTCGCAAATTTTTGTCTTTTTACTTCTAAGTTTTGCAGCGCCTGATCTTTCGTAAGAATATCAATTTGGCCCTGCTTTTTTTGAATCTCGTAATGGGTTTGAGCATTAGTAACCTTTTGAGCGATATCTAAATTAAATAAGGTGTCTTTAATATTAGTGTACAGAGTTTGATATTTGTAAGCGCTGCTGAAATCCTTGATTGCGGCATACGTAATCGCCAAACCCTGGTACGCCTCTTCTAATTCTTTTTTTAAGTTGGTTTCACCTGCGATAGATTGTGCTTTTCCGTAAGCATCTAAAGCTAAGTTGTACTCTCTCTTTTTGTAATAAGTGTTTCCGAGGCCGAGATAAGATTGAGCTATATCTAATTGCAGACTAAGTTTTGTTGCAAAAGAAAGAGCCTTTTCGTGGTATTGCTCAGCTAAATTATAATTTCCTTTCTTGGTGTACGTTTTGCCAATATCATTCAGCGAATAGGGAACATTTTCAGTGTTCTCATATGACTCGAGAGATTTTTTAAAATAATATAATGCAGAATCATCTTCATTCCTCTTTAAGTAAGTTTCCCCGATATTTACCAACAAGGCTCCCATTGTATTTTTATCTTCCAGTTCTTCGCTTATGGTTAAAGCTTTCAGATAATAACCCAATGCCTTATCATAAGTAAATTCATTATTAGAATAAGCAGTTCCTATATTGCCCATAGCTCTTGCTATATTAGGCATATCCTTGCTTTGTTCCGAAATTTGTAATGACTTAAAAAAATAATCCAGCGCTTTAGCATAGTCCGCCTGGTTCATGTAAACTGAACCTAAATTACTCAACATAAGCGCTTCATTAGCCCTGTCTCCAATAGAATCAAAAAGAAGGTAAGACTGATTCCAATGCACAATGGTTTCAACGTACCGGGCTTGGTTATAATATACCATTCCTATATTTTTCAAGGCATAGGCTTTTCCTGATTTATAATTAAGTTTTTGTGAAAGATTAAGGGCTTCATTCCCATACTTTATCGCTTCTTGGGAAGAAGAACTAATATATGCTTTGCTCAATTGAAGCAAGTTGTTCACTTTGGAAGTATCACCCCTGCTTTTAGATACTATGAGCCTTAAACTATCTACATAATTATTTTGAGAAAAACATAATGAAGAAAGAAAAATAATATATACGCAGAAGAATAATTTATACCCTTTCATTTGAGAAAGTTAATCGAATATATTAATATCCGGTTTTTATTAATTCAAAATTAACCTGCTGGAGATGCAAATTTAAAAAAATGAAAACCTGTTGAAGAAATTCAATTTCTTTTTAGCTAGCTAAGATTTAAGC
This sequence comes from Chitinophagaceae bacterium, assembly GCA_036007765.1. Lineage (GTDB taxonomy): Bacteria > Bacteroidota > Bacteroidia > Chitinophagales > Chitinophagaceae > Ginsengibacter. The sequence continues at coordinate 7,523 of DASYOM010000031.1, forward strand.
TTAACTACAATTTTTGGAATCCTGAAAGTTTTTATAGACATTCTTTATTTTTATTTTGAGAAAAAATACTCCTTTTTTAAACCGCTGAGGCCCGGTTCAAAACTATTGCCTGGTATTTTATTAAATGGATTTGAAGCATAAATATTACCAGGCATATCCAATAGCTGAAGATCGTTTGCCGCGTTGTAAATAGTATTAATATTGATTTTGACTTTGCTTGTTACATCTTCAGTATAAGCAATTATTTTATCTGTCGTTATTTCTGATATTGTCTCTTCTCTCATTGAAGTAATACCTGCCTTAGGTGTAAAATCATTCATGGAATATTCATATTCGGAAGGTATAATGATAAGCTTGCCCAACCCATAGGTAATTTGAAAGTTTTCGGAGAGATAAGCGCCAGGCACTATGAAACCTTCGCCTGCTACAAGCTGAGTTATTAAATTTATAGATTTAAAATTACTAAGAGGATCTGATGAACTCACATCTGTAGAATCTATAATTACAACTACATTACTATTGCTGGAATCGTTCACGTTGGTGCTGTTTACGATTTGAGTACCAGCCACAATTGCTTTACCAGCCACAATTGCTTTACCTGCAACAATAGCCTTACCTGCAACTATTGCTTTTCCATTAATCAGCGAAGCCACAGCAGAATCTAACTGGTAATTAAATAAAGAAGCAGGGCTTAGTTGAATTACTCTTATGCCTGATACAAGACTTGCTGCCACGATGGCTTTACCAGCAACAATGGATTTACCACTGGCCAGGTAGCTCATATTTTGCAAGTCTGCTGCCGTCAATTTTCTTTCTGCCACACCAATTTTTCCATTAATAAATGCGATAGCTGTATCTACAATATTAGATTTATGCTCAGTTTCTAGTTTATTGCGAAAAATAGATCTGTAAGCCAAAGCAATTTTACTGCTATCATAATCATAAAGAAAATCGAACCCTTTTATTTTATCAGTATACGTTACCGTTTTATCCCTGGGAGTTATCTTAAGTGGTAACTTGCTTATTGTGAGCAAGCCGTCAGTAAATGTATAATCATACAATTCCAGTAGCGCTACATCTGCCTGGTTATTGGGGTCAAATGTTCTTGATACTTTAATAAAATATTTCCCCACATTGCTTAGATCTGTGGCAGGTGTTGAGAACATAAGATTGTCGAGGCCAAGATCGCTAATAGTTAATCCGGAATTTGCAAGAGGCACGCTATCTACCAGCACCGTCGCAGTGAAGGCTGGCAATTGTTCACCGTATCTTTTACTCTTGTCATCTGCAGTTATAGTAATTTTCTTTTTAATAGGTGCAAAGAAATAAAGTGGTGCCGAAGTACCACCATCGTTACCATTAAGAGATATAGGTTTTGTGTAAGCCTGTATCGCGGGATTGCCAGTGAAGACAGGTATAGTTGCAGTTATTCGTGTAGCGTTTACGTAAGCTGTGTTTAGCTGGTTACCTCTGAAAAGAACTTTGGTCTGATCAGTAAAATAATTACCTGTAACAGTTACAGTAAAAGACGACAGGCCGGGGGTAATATTAGATGGTACAACAAGGCTGGTGATTACAGGGGTAGGCGCAGCAAATGTTGCGAGCGCAGCCTGGGCATTTATAAAACCGTATCCACTGCTAAAATCAAAGCCAGGCGAAGCCATATCTAATGCTGTGCTTTGTAATAAACTTCTCATTTGCGCAGGAGCAAGTACCACGCTTGAAAATTTCTTTTTTGATTGCAATAAAAGCGCCGCTACTCCGGCTGCATGTGGTGCCGCCGCAGATGTTCCAAAGAAATTTGGGAAAGCATCACTTTCAATATTTAATGAACTAAAATCCACCGTAGTATTCACTCCATCAGGTGCGGTAAAATCAGGCTTGTTACGAATAACTCCATTTACGGGAGTTCCACCTATAGAAGAGAATGTTTCAATAAATGGCGAGTTAACGCCAAATGCAGGGGTGTTTACATATCTCACCGCGCCTACAGCCATAGCTCCCGCAGAATTAGCCTGTCCTACAATTGTGGATTGGCCTGAATTGTATTCATTTATTATAAGATTTCCGCGGAATACCACATATTTAAAATTCACAGGAGTTGTACCAGCCGCTCTTATTATCATAATGTTGGCTTGTGTGTTGGCAGTTACAGTAAAAGGAAGTACTTCGATTGGGTCTCCACCCAGGTTATTCCTGTTGAATCCAAAAAGCATTGAGCCATTAAGCCCGGTTAAATATATATCAAGATCATTAACTGTTGGACCTTGTCCGAGTGAATAAATATTATCCTGCCATTGAAGTACGATGGTATAAGTGCCGGGCTGAAGTGAAATATTCTGATTTATATCCCCACCGCCAAAGTTATGAGCAGTACCGGTGAAACCACCTGGAGCTGTTGTAGGATTGAAATTGCTTTGGTATGAAGTATTTCCATAATTACCCGCAGCTGAGAAATAAGAAACGCCCTGGCTGGTTACTTCGTCTACTGCCTGGGCTACAACGCCATCCTGTAAAAAAGGTTCGGTTATATAAGTAACGTCATCTACAATCACATTGTAATTCTTTTGCTTTAACTCTCTTATGCCCTGTGCAAAATTCCCCGCACTTATAAATCCTGTTCTGAATCCTAAGGTAGCCTTGGGGGCAATATCGTGAACGATCTGTAGCATTGCCCTCCCTTCATCAGAGCCTCTTCCAAAAGGATATTCTTTTAATACTTCTATATCAGTGGTGTCATTATAAGGATTGGTTGAGCCTGGTAAATCCCCATTGCCAACGTCTATCGCCGCATGATTGCCGAATAAAGTATTATAGCTATCTGAAATTACACCTACCTTGATGCTATCCCCGAAAACGTTGTATCCGTTACGAACAAAATCTGAATGGATCGCTATATCACCATTTGTTGCTGTTAGTCCCGTACTGCCATTTCTAATAGCAGGAAATAGAGGGCGGCAGTAATCAATCATGTTAGTTAGTGAGTCTAATTTCAGCAGGTTGGCAATGGGATATTTCCCAGTAATGATTAATGAATTAGGCCCGTTATCAATTATATCTGTGAGGCCCCATGCGGGAGTTTGTAACATTGATAATAATTGACTGAACTGGCCCCGCAAGGCTATACATTCGATATAAACGGAATCATTGCTAAGAATAAATAATTTTTGTGCAGTATCGGCATAAGAGCCTCGATTAAAATAAAGTGAATTTAATTCAGAACCAAGAAGATCAAATACTTTGCCGGTGGCAGGGGGAGGATAGTAAGGGAAGATTACATTTTCTTCAGAAGGGAAGGGTGCATATTTAATGGTTACTCCACTTTGAAGGCTAACTTTAGTAGCGCTTAAAAGCGTTCCCGTAATATCAGTTAAGCCATTTCCATTTCCAGTACCAATATTAATTGCTCCGAATGGAGCCAACACAGTTCCTAACCATTTTAATGTTTTTGCTGATGAGCCACTGGCTATATAAAATGCTGCGCCGCATGCAATGCTGGCACCTTTCCCATGCACCTCAGTATATACTCTTGCTTCGCTTCCACCATTCTTTAAACTTGCACCTACTTTATTAAGATCTGCATCATTGTAAATGTATATTTTAAAAGTACCGGTTTGCGAATTTTTAAAATCAAAAATAAAATTATTAATACCTCCCCTGTTTTTAATTGACTTAAATATGTACACTCCTGTACCGGAAAGTGTAAGCGTTTGGTTTCCTCCCAGAATTATATTGCCATAAGCGCCAGGAGCAATCACCTTGCCTGTAGTAATATCTATTGAACCAGCAGAAGGAAAATTTGTTGCACCAGGAAAAACCGGCAAACCAGGAATTGCAAGGTCTCCTATAATGTTGCCACCAGCGGGCAAAGGACCTTTATAAACCGTGCCTTTTGGATGGGTTACTTTGCCAGATACAATGCCCCCTCCTATTATTATATCTCCATTTGCATCAATATTGCCTCCAATATTGGCTGATGATCCTATAAAGACAACAGTGCCTCTTACATTTTTGGAATCAGCGGCTGCAATCTTACCACTAACAATATTTCTATTGGAAAGTGACACCCTGCCACCGCTATAAATATTTGTGTTCAGGATTGAATTACCAGTTGTTTTTATAACGGTAAAACTTCCAATTGATCCTCCGGTGATATTGGTGGAAGGTGAAATATCTACACCAGCTGACCCTCCAAATAAAACGAAATCACTTATTCTTAGCTGCTGCGCATTGGAATTTATTGCAATTGCATTAATTGCTATTATAAAAATAATTGACAATGGCTTAACCTTTGGAAACTCATCAAAAATTCTCATAATTAATTTTTTAATAAATGATAATTAAATTACGGCTTACAAAGGTTGAACTTACAAATATAAAGAGGCTTAGAATACAGTGTTTACGGAGATGCACAAATAAAATAAATGCTTAGCATAAAAGCCAAACTGGCTCGTTAGTTTGTGATTTTTATAAGGATATATAGCTAAACAAACATAAGATAAAATATGAAAAAGGAAAATTTTATTTCATCACTAAGAAAATAAAAAACAACAGCAATCAGTGAAGCTGTATAAAATTGCTCCCATGCATTTATTATAGAACGAAAAGTTGCTGATTATGCGACCTGCTACTGTATGATAAAAATGGTTTGCTGTTACCAAAGCGCCCGGCAATTTTTTTCGTTAGTTAACATACATCAATCAAAATAAATCTAATTAGAATTTTAAAGTTGACAATGGGAATTGTTTGAGGACACATGCTTAATTCAAATCTTCTTATAACATGGAGCTTCACTCAAAAAATCAATTGTAACTAATTTTACGCTTAAAGGACCGATGCCATAAGATGTCGCAATCCTCCCCTTAGATTGCCGTATATACACCCTAAGAAAATTAAAGAAGGCATGTAGATTTGTACCAACAAAAAAAATAATCATGGAAACGATTGCAAACAAAAAAACTTTAAAGACAGCAAAAATTATTTACTGGATTTGCACAGGCATATTGGCGTTATTTCTTTTATCGGGCGCCTTTTTTATTAATAGTAAAATGGCTCTTGATGCAATGCATCATCTTGGTGTGCCCGAATGGTTCCGCTGGGAGTTGAGTATAGGCCACATTATAGGCGGCGTGCTCCTTTTACTCCCAGTGGGATGGCGGCTAAAGGAATGGAACTATGTGGCGCTTGGCATTGATTATATTTCCGCTACAATTGCCTATGTTTCAGTAGATGGCCCGGCGCCATTTTCATTTCAGCCATTAATATCAATGGCGCTATTAATTGTTTCTTATGTATATTATCATAAAATAAACAGTCCGGTAATAAATCCAGGAAAAACATTAGCAAATAAAAAAGTGAACTGATAGCTATCCGATTAAGAGTTAGAATTTTTTAGACGTGTTAAAACCAAATAAATTATTTAAACACTATTTTGCCTGACGGCAGATAATCTCAAATTAAAAACAATGGCAACAAAAATTTTTGTGAATTTACCGGTTAAAGATCTCACCAGGTCTGTTGAATTTTTTACCATGCTTGGCTATAAATTTAATCCGCAGTTTACTGATGAAAAGGCAACCTGTATGATAATAGCAGAAGACATATTTGTAATGCTGTTAATAGAAGAATTTTTCAAATCATTTATAAAAAAGGAAATTGCCGATACCACAAAAAGCACTGAATCCATCATTTGCCTTTCAGCAGATAGTAGGGAAAAAGTAGACGAGATGGTAAACAAAGCTGTGGGTGCAGGTGGAACAATTTACAAAGAACCGCAAGATCATGGATTTATGTATGGGCACGCATACCAGGACCTGGATGGGCATCTTTGGGAAATAATGTGGATGGATCCATCTGCTATAAATAAAGATTGATTTTGATGAAATCATTTTTAATAATATTAAAAACAAAGAAATGCCAACAATTAATTCTTATGGGGGTAAAGTATCAATGAGTTTTGAAAAAATGTTTTGGGGTGCTTTTTTTTGGAATGATAAAAGATAAATTTAGTGTTCAATGGATGGTTAACTATGACACAAACGGGCAGAAATAAAAGCATCATATTTGGTAATAATATAAAGCCTTTTGATGAAACAGCTATCTGGAAAAATGGCTGAAGTAATTCCGGCAATACCTTTATATAATCCAACAGGTAAATTAAAAAGTGTGACTGATGATAGAAGTTTTTAAGACCAATGTTAAAGAAGATTGCCATGCGAATCTATTGATTGACCAGATTCATAAAATCTTTGAGGGCCACGAGGCCAATTTCGACCTTGAGGATTGCGATAAGATACTGCGGGTAAAATGCAGATCAGGTTTTATACAATCTTCAAAATTTATCTGCCTTTTGAATGATTTTGGATTTCATGCAGAAGTATTGCCTGATTAGTACAAACTTGCCGGGAATCTTATCCCCACTGATTGCGTACTATAAAAAAAGTTCTTCACAGCAGGCCCCCCTCCTTTAAAAATTTTAGTAATTTGCAAATTGTTTTTATAATTTGTTGCCGTTATCACTGGGCTATATTTTCAAATTATCCTTAGAAAATCTTCAAAACCCAATAGCAGTACATAACTGCTTACTTTTTTCGCACGAAGTATCCTTTTAAAGGCTGAATTGCTTACTCCTGAATGAAAATTTATATTGAGGTAAAAGTGAAGGGATCAATATCCCGGCCTTTTATGAAAGTCTTTCGGTATATCATTTATGCAATTAATTAAAAAGCATTGTTTCATCAAAAAGTTATAAAATTAGATGTCGTTAGTAAAAGAAGTGGTAGATTATTCATTGGTGATAAGTACATGCAATCCTGATGAGCGTTTATTAAAAAGTTGCCTTGATGCTGTGTACAATTTGGATACTACCGGTATTACAACAGAAGTAATTTTAGTTGATAATAACAGCGCCGTTCCGGTAAGCAGCTTACCTTATGTAAAAGAGTTCCTTAAAAAAGTACCTCCTGTTAAAATTATAATGGTTGCAGCGCAAGGCATTAGAAATGCGAGAATCGCCGCCATACAAGAAACAAAAGGAAAATACATTGTATACTTTGATTATGACAATGAGCCCGAAAGAGATTACCTCCAGGAACTAAAAAAACTTAATGACCAGTTCCCGCAGGTAGCTGCATTAGGGCCAGGTGAGGTATCGGTTAATTTTATCGATGGGATCGACAAAAAAATTGAAAATTATGCACGTGTTGCTTTCAGGGAACGGCACGATACAGCAATAAGATTTTCGCGCCTCCAGGAATGGCAGCCTTGTTATCCATATGATGTGGGCCTGTGCATATCATCAGCTTTGCTTAAAGAATATGCAGGTTTAGCCAGACAGGGGAGATTTACTATACCGAGTGTGAATGGTAAACAACTTACTATCGGTGATGATACGCAAATGGTCTTGCATTGTGTAAATGAAGGTTATGGTGCAGGCGTATCCCCTAAATTGAGGCTCGGACATAATATACCTGAAGCACGTGCATCGTACAAATATATACAGAAGCATGTTTTCGGAACAGGCTTATGTTATGAAAATTGCATGGTGCAGGTTTTTTCTGAACATAAAGAGAAGTTGTCGCAGGAAATTATTTCAAAGTCAAAGTTCTTCAGACTAACTATAAATAAATATTTAAAAACAATATTCAGGCCCGATCCTCACAATACATTTGATCTTATCCAATTCATGTCACTAAATGCCGGCGCTTACCTGGCCTTAAATAAGCCCGTTCCCACATCAATAAAAAGACTGATAAATTTTTTAAGACTCGCTTAGAA
>DASYOM010000032.1:0-22503 GCA_036007765.1 Chitinophagaceae bacterium
CACCTATACTGCACAGGAGTTTGAACGGCAAAAGGAATTAAAAGATGCAGATGCCGGCACGGGTAAAATTTACCAGCAAGCCGAAAGCAATTTAATGATTGAGAGAGCGAGGTTAAAAGGTTTGGAAACACAAATGAAACAGTTTGGAATTAATCCATCTTCTGTATCGAATGGAAATATCGTGACTCAACTGCCTGTTCGGTCGCCGATAAGTGGTAACCTTGGGCATATAAAAGTTAATGTTGGTTCTTATGTTGATGATACCAATTCATTAATGGAAATAATTGACAATTCGCAAATACATTGCGACCTGCAAATATTTGAAAAAGATTTGTTTAAAGTGAAGGTTGGGCAGGAGGTAAATTTTATACTCACCAACCAGGACAATCGCCAGATAACAGGAAAAATTTATGGCATTAATAAATCTTTTGAAAGTGAGAATAAAGCGGTCATTGCACATGCCGTGATAAACGATAGTGGCAAAAACAACCTGATACCAGGCATGTACGTTTCTGCATTAATTAAGATTGGAAGCGAAGAGGTATCTGCTGTTCCAACTGACGCTATTGTAAAATCTGAGGGCAAAGAATACATCTTTGTTGTGAAGGAAGAAAATGAATCAGTTGCCGAAGTAAAGGATAAATCAAATGAAAAAGAAGCAACAGAACCTGATGCAAAAGTTGCTTTCAAAATGATTGAAGTTGTAACAGGTGTGAGTGAGTTAGGATACAGTGAGATAACGCCGGTTGATAATATTCCTGTTGATGCAAAAGTAGTAACCAAAGGCGCATTTTATATTTTATCAAAAGCAAAAGGTAGCTCTGAGGAGGAATAAAATAAAAACACAGCTATGAAGAAAAGGCAATAGTATGGCCTACTTCATCATTCTTTGAGGACTTCCTTTTATTTTAATTTTGGCATTGATGTATAACTAAAAAAATAAATTATGGATGAATTAAAATTAAACACATGGCTTGAAAATTTTCAAGCCGGAATTGAAAAACTGCAAATTGAATATGATGCATTTTTTCTTAAAGAAAAGTTGCAGGACTTTTATAACCTGAAAGCGGATAGGGAAAATCAACACCTTATTTTAGAAATGGTCAACCGTGATAATTTGCCGAAAGAAATTGAATCTCAAATTTTAAAAATTTATGAAACATCGAAACCGAAAGATTAAAAGGTATATCAGCATGAAAGCTTTTTAAAAATAATTTTTTAATCATAGCATGAACCAAATAATAATAGGAAGCATTTTATTGAGCCTCTTACATGGCGTAATTCCTAACCACTGGTTGCCGGTAATTGCCATTGGCAGAAAAGAAAACTGGACAATAAGTGAAATAACAAAAGTCACTTTTCTTTCAGGGCTGGCGCATGCATTGAGTACGATAATCATCGGGGTAATAATAGGTTTGTTAGGTATCACACTTACCGAATCTGTTCAGCATTTTTCGCATATAGTGGCTCCGTTAGTATTAATTGTATTCGGGCTTTTTTTTATTTACCAGCATCATCGTCACAAGCATTTTCATTTGCATAACAAACCGAAGCCGGTGTCGTCAAAAAATAAAATGATAGTTATGCTTGTTGTTGCTATGTTCTTTTCTCCGTGCCTGGAAATCGAAGCCTATTTTTTATTGGCAGGCACTTTTGGATGGCTTGCGATTCTAAGTATTGCTCTATTATATTTAATAATTTCCGTAAGCGGAATGGTGCTTTGGGTGAGAATAGCTTACAAAGGAATTATAAAAATCAATTGGCACCGGCTCGAGCATAATGCCGGAATAATTACAGGATTAACCCTGATCATCACAGGGATACTTACTTTTTACATTCACTGAATAAAAATATTATGGAAGCGACAAAAGAAAATAAATTAAAAAGGATGCAGGATAATGACTGTTGTGAAGCAGAGGAAAAAAGAGTTGTACCTGAAAACACACATTCAACAAATGATGGTCATAATCACGATGGCATTGGTGATGAAAATGGAGGTTGGAAAAGCCATTGGCAATTATTACTATCACTTGCCATTTTGATGACAATGCTGGTATTGCAATTTGGATTTCAATACGCACCAGTCTTCCCTTTTAATCTCTCAATATTTTCAATCGCTTTTCTGCTTGCGGGCTACAACGTTTTATACATGGCATTCAGAAAGGCAAAGCGGTTCGATTTCTTTAACGAGTTTTTTTTAATGAGCGTCGCAACCATTGGCGCTTTTGCTATCGGCTCATACAGTGAGGGTGTTGCAGTAATGGTGTTTTATTCTATTGGAGAATGGTTCCAGGATTCAGCAGTTAATAAAGCAAAGAGAAGCATCAAAGCATTACTCGATATCAGGCCTGATGAAGCAACTGTAATGAGAAACGGAACACCACAGGTTATACATCCAAATGAAATACAAATAGACGAAATAATACAGGTAAAAGCGGGCGAAAAAGTAGCCTTGGATGGAGAACTAAATTCGGATATAGCAACCTTTAATACCGCCGCTCTTACAGGTGAAAGCAAACCAGACACCAAAAGGAAAGGCGAAGCAGTATTTGCAGGAATGATTAACCTTGATAAGGTATCAGAAGTAAAAGTAAAATCTCTATTTAAAGACAGTAAGCTGAGCAAGATCCTTGAAATGGTGCAGGATGCAACAGCACGCAAATCACAAACACAATTATTCATCAGCAGGTTTGCAAAAATTTATACACCAATAGTTTTTGCCTTGGCAGTAGCGGTATGTGTAGTGCCATACTTTTTTGTGCATCCATACATTTTTGATGTTTGGTTTTACCGGGCTTTGGTATTTCTTGTTATCAGTTGTCCCTGTGCGTTAGTTGTTTCAATTCCCTTAGGATATTTTGGAGGCATCGGCCTTGCATCAAAAAACGGGGTTCTTTTTAAAGGATCAAATTTCCTGGATGTAATTACAAAAGTGAATGTTGTAATTATGGATAAGACCGGCACATTAACCAAAGGTGTTTTCAAGGTTCAGGAAGTTGTAGTAAATGATATAGATGAAAAGGAGCTTATCAAACTCACAGCAGCAATAGAAAGTCATTCCACTCACCCTATTGCAAAGGCCGTTGTGGAATACGCAGGCAATGTTATTAAAGATGTGAAGATTGAAAATGTTGAGGAAGTTTCAGGACATGGATTAAAAGGAACTATTAATGGTAAAAGCGTATTAGCAGGAAATGTACAATTGTTGAAGAAATTCAATATTGAATATCCGGCTGAAGTTGAAAGTGTAGTTGATACAATTGTAGCAGTTGCAGTGAATAATAAATATGCCGGTTACATAACTATTGCAGATGAAATTAAAGAAGATGCTAAACAGGCAATTGAAGAATTGCATAAGCTGAACATTGAAACGGTAATGCTTTCAGGAGATAAGCAGGCAGTAGTTGATAAAATTGCGAAGGCTTTAGGCATTGATAAGGCTTACGGCGATTTATTACCCGAAGGAAAAGTTGAAAAAGTGCAGGCAATAAAAGATGAAGGAAAACATGTTGCATTCGTCGGTGATGGAGTAAATGATGCGCCGGTAATAGCCTTAGCAAATGCGGGAATTGCAATGGGTGGATTAGGAAGTGATGCTTCAATAGAGACAGCAGATATAGTTATCCAAAACGATCAGCCATCAAAAATTGTAAAAGCTATCAGGATAGGAAAAATTACCAGTAGTATTGTTTGGCAAAACATAACAATGGCAATGGTGATAAAAGTAATTGTATTAATTCTTGGAGCAGGCGGTATAGCTACATTATGGGAAGCTGTAATCGCAGATGTTGGAGTGGCGCTGTTGGCAATTTTAAATGCAGTCCGCATTCAAAAAGTGAAACTATAATCCTCATCTTTGATGAATAAAGCAACATGAATCAATTGTTATTCAAACTAAAACACAAGGCAACGCATTTAAATCTGAACCCCAGGTTTTGATGATTGCCTGTAAGGACAGACGACACCAGTTACAGCCAAAATATTAATCGGCATTACTGTTGGTTATTTATTAAGTCCCATTGATTTAATACCAGACTTTATACCGGTGTTGGGCTTATTAGATGATTTGATAATTGTTCCTGTGCTGATCTCATTTTCATTAAAATTGATACCTGCAGTAGTTTTGTTGGTTGTGACTGTTTCACTTTTCAACTATCTCTTAAAGATGAACAAAGCAGTGTTACTTTGTCTGGTTTATCTTGAATAGAATGTGTTTGAAAACACCTTCCAGGTTTTTAAAAAATTATTGGCCAGGAAACTTGAATAAACGATTCTTTAAGGCAGCCGATCCTAATTAAGAAAAACTTCTGAACCGGTGTTCTTTTCAGAAAACCTTTTTTGTGAAAGCCGGTAGGTCTTCTTTTCCACAATATCCCGCTCTGCCTGGTCATAATCATTGTCACTTTTTTCGGATTGTAAAGTATCCAGGCTGCGAAAAAACGACGACAACGTTATGTCTTTAATGTGTAAATAGCCCCACGCCTTCATTACATTCATTGTGCTGTTAAGTATGTCGGTGCGGAGTTTTTCCAACTTGCTGAGCAAAAGCAGTTGCATTGATACCGTCTTTTTGATAAGGCTTATCGCCACGGGTCAGGCAGTTCCGCATACTGATGGCGCGTCTGCGCCTAATGCACGAAGTTTTAATACATCAAAAGCTGTGTAGATTTCAGAGGCAGCAATTATCTTAGTTTCTTTAGATAGGCCATACATCTCGAGTGTTTTTGAAACAAACTGCAATGCTTCAAACAAAGGCATACCAGGATTAATGGAGACGTTATTCAAAAAAATATTTTCCCTTTCGCAGCCCTCTACCACAATAAAATCAGGTACTATATGTGTCTTACAAAAGGCATAACACATTTCATGAAATTCTTTTTTATCTGTGATGGAAAGGCTTATGCCAAGAGGTTTTTTACCGGAGAGCTGTCGCAAAGAATCCAAAAATATTACCATGCTTTCAGGATTACTAAATGCAGTGTGCCCACTATTTAAATCCGTATGCGCTCTGTTGTTTGTTTGTTTTGAATAAGAAATATTTCTTGCAAGCATAGCATTCTTATTGTTAAACCCTGGTAATTTTAACTCAATCATTTTCACATTTGGCCGTATGGCATGCGCTTTAAAAGCTTCAGCGTTAAAACTAAAATTATTATCTCTGCAGCCCGCATAATCCGGGCGGAGTTTCCATATACAATCGTCGCTGAACAGGCTGTCATTCAGGCTTTCAATCATATCGTCCGCATAGTCAGTATCTTCTGATAAAACAATTTCCTTCGGCATGAACTTACTATTTTGATCTGCACTTACAGATTCAAAACAAATGATGCTGGAAAGATATGGCTGGGCACAATACTTATTTCCAAAAGACACTTTTAATTCTTTAGAATTGATCCCGCGGGAGGAGATTGAATTATCCTTTTTATGAATTGTTGCATCACGGCTATCTATTTTTCCATCTTTTATTATTTTTTTAGACACTCTTCTTTCAAAATAAATAGCGAAAAATAACATAGGAATTGATAACAGCAAAAGCCAGTATAAATCCTCCGTAACGGTATATGCGGCCTTAATTATTAATATATTTATAATTACAACCAGCAGCAGAAATCCCCGCTCAAGCGAAAAAGCTTTTTTATTTTGAAACATGTTGACAGAATTTTGAATTTTATTAATGGAATCGGTTTATCTCCTGGTAAGCACTTTTGTTTTATTTCTTCTCAGGATTTCCTGCAAAACATTTACCGACTGTGACACAGATTTGTAATATTCTCCCGTGCTCTTTTTTACGAAATGATCATAGCCCGGTACTATTAATCTTATCTCGCATAATTTATTTGCGGTGCTTTTACTTTCTCCTTTCCGCAGTATCACGTTCGCACGGATGATACTGCCGCATTGCCTGAATAACTTGCTGACTTTATTTTTTACAAATGTCTCCAAAGCTTTACCAGCCTTGAAGTCAACTGACTTAATAATGATGTTCATACGAATTTATTTGAGAGTTATAAATATTGTAAACCCCGAAGCTCCCGGTCATTTTTTTCTATTTCTCAAAATTAAACCGCTGGTATTAGAAGGAGATTAAGAACGCATTAGAAAGGAATTATAAAATATGTACGATGTGGGATGTACGACGTACGATGTGGAATGTAAAAGGTAGCAGGTAAGTAATAACTTATCCCAGTTAACCGGTTATCTAATTAACCAGTTAACCGTCCTATTTGCGTCGTACATTTTCAGCGATAGGCAGTTGTATTAAAACAGTAGTTCCTTTCCCAACCGTGGAGTCAACTTTTATCTGCCCTTTGTGTAATTTAATAATGCGGTAAACCAATGGCAATCCAACACCAAAACCGCTAATTGTCTTGCTGTCTTCTGTTCTGTAAAATGGCTGAAAAATATTCTTCAAATCATTTTCAGAGATTCCCTTTCCCTCATCTTCTACGGAAATAATTATGTCTTTTGACTCAACTAACAATTTTATTTTGGCAAGATGGTCGGGCGAATATTTGCAGGCATTCGTAACAACATTTTTTATGGCTGTAAATAATAGTTCGGCATTCCCGAACACCAATAGTCTTTCCTGATTTTCCGGTAATTGCTCAAACTCAAGCTTTACGGAATATTCTTTATTCATTTTTATTATCTCACCCGGAAGCTGCATCAGGATTTCATCAATCCTTACTGAATTAATTTCTATTCCGCCTGCAATACCTCCCCCTGTTGCAAATTCCAACAAGGTTTGAGTAAACTAAGATGGCGTACATCCTGGTAAACCGATTTCATCACGTCGCGATATTCTGCGGCATCCCTGTTTCTTTGAAGGGATACTTCCAACTGGCTGGAAATAGAAGTGAGAGGGGTAGATAATTCATGCGATGCAGAAGAAATAAAACGCCGCTGCAATCCAAAACTTTGCTGTAAACGGTTTAATAATTCATTTAAAACTTCAGTCAGGTAATTCCATTCATCATTCGCATTTCCTGATTTAATTCTATGTGTCAAACTCTGAGCGGAAATATCCTTTACTTCATCAGCAATCTTCCTGAGAGGTTGCAATAATATCTTGGAGAAAAGATATCCTGACGTAAACGCGATTAAATTGCCACAGATGAAACCAATAAGCAAAATAATTTTAAGATTGTTGAGATTTCTTTTCCCTTCTTCATCAAATGCAGCCGCCAGAATAACGGGACGGCTATTATTCTTAATATCGTAACAGGCTATGGCTTCCCTGTCTCCAACAGTAAAAAAATACTTCTTATCAATTCTCGCTTTATTCAATATGTCATCAGTAACGTGCAACGTGTCATTTGGGACATCACTATTTTCATAGATTCTTTCGTTACGGGCATTATAGATCTGGATGGTTTTGTTTTTCATTGGTATTACAGTGATCGAATCAATTTCCTTCATCAGCGTTTCGTCAAAGGTTCCAGCTTTATTTAGCATATTAGCTGTGGTTAAAGCATGGTTGGTTAAATGCGCTTTAATATTCTCTACTCTGATACTATAAAAAAAATAATATATAAAGCCACAAAATAATGATAACAACAAGCCCATTATAAGTGTGAAAACCAATGTTATTTTAATCCTTACATGCATCAATGATCTTTTAAAATGTATCCCATGCCGATATGTGTTTGAATTAATTTTTGCTCAAAATGTTTGTCAACTTTATTACGGAGATAACTTATATAAACATCTATCACATTGGTATTGGTTTCGAAGTCAACATCCCATACATTAATAGCAATATCTACTCTTGAAACAAGCCTGTTTTTATTACGAAGCAGGTATTCCAATAGCTGAAATTCCTTGGCAGTAAGATTGATAACTCTGTTACCTCTTTTTACTTCTCTACTATCAAGATCCATTTCCAGGTCTGCGGCTTTAAGAATATTTCCAACCGGAACATTTTTTCCTGAAGTCCGTTTTAGCAGGGATCTTATTTTAAGAAGAAGCTCCTTAAATTCAAATGGCTTCACCATATAATCATCAGCGCCTGATTCGTAGCCTTCAATTTTATCATTTAAAGCACTCATTGAAGTGAGCATAAGAACAGGAATTTGCTGGTTGCGCTCACGAATTAATTTGCAAAGTTCATAGCCGTTTATGCCCGGCAGGTTGATATCAAGGATAACAAGATCAAAATCATTTGCGGAAAATAAGTGAAAACCTAATTTACCATCATACGCTACATCTACATCGAAACCGCTTTCATCAAGGCCGAACTTGAGCGTATCTGCGATTTTTTTTTTCGTCTTCAACAATTAATAATCTCCTTGCTTCCATATCATGTAAAATTGTATAACCAGGCAATTTACTTCTTATCATTTTATGTCAGAAACAAGCAAGCCTATTCTAATGACATTCTAATGTTTGTGAATGCAAAGCAATAGCATTGGCATAATTTTGAAAAAATAAACAAAGAAGAAAATAATATTGAATACAATTATTAACGATCTCAAAAACGCATCTTGCCTTACAGTTTGAATATTATTGTGCCCCATCTTTTACCAGGCTAACCTTTGTTATGCAATATTTTCAAACCTATGTTTTGAAGTTTTTGCTATCGTCCCGAAAGCTTGCGCACCTGCTTTTTAAATTTTTAAAATGAAAGAAGAACACAAAACAATATGGACAATAGGGCATTCCACCCGCTCCCTGGATGAATTGGTTGCCCTGCTTCATTCGTTTAATATTGTTGTAATTGCAGACATCAGGAGTTATCCTGGTTCGCGAAAATTTCCTCAATTTAATAAAGAAGCGCTGGAGATTTCATTGCCGCAAAACAATATAGAATATGTTCATATAAAAGATCTTGGGGGAAGAAGAAAAGCAAATCCCGATTCAAAAAATACAGCGTGGCGACATGTTGCTTTTAGAAGTTATGCAGATTACATGGAAAGTGAATCCTTTAAAAATGGAATTAAAGAATTGGAAAAAATTGCCTTAAAAAAACGCACTGCGTACATGTGCTCCGAAGCCGTATGGTGGCGGTGTCACCGCTCAATGGTTTCAGATTATTTAAAACTGTACGGATGGAAAGTAATGCATATAATGGGCATTAATAAAGCAACGGAACATCCTTATACTGCGCCTGCAAGAATTGTGAATGGGGAATTGAACTATGAAAAAGAATTGGATGGCAATTGACGGGTTGTTTTGATTTCAAAATGAATAGCAGGCATTCTTGTTTTAAAGATTAAAGGTCAATTATTACTTTTTTAAATGAATAAACTTTTAAATAAAATACGGCATTGTGAAGTTTGCAAAGAACATTTACCGTTAGGTCCAAGGCCTGTTATCCAATTAAATGAATTTTCAAAAATTGTAATTATTAGCCAGGCTCCATCCAGGCGTGTCCATGCATCAGGCATTCCTTGGAGCGATGCCAGTGGTATAAAACTAAGAGCATGGATGAATATAAGCAATGAAATTTTTTATAATCCAGCATTCATTTCCATTTTACCAATGGGATTTTGTTATCCCGGGAAATCAGTCTCAGGTGACCTTCCACCACGCCCTGAATGCGCTCCTTTATGGCATTCGCTGATTTTAGAAAATTTTAAAAGTAAACCGCTTATTTTATTAATAGGACTATATGCGAGGACAACATTGAGAACAATTTTAGACAAGCGAAATGATTAACAACACTTTCAATAATATTCCTGGATCTCAAGGCAGATACATTGTACCTGCCTCAGAAATATGCGATGCTTGCTCATCTACCGGGTTTTCCCCTTTCTGTCTAAAGCTGTACTATCTTTCAAATTTCAAAGACTTCAATACTTTCACCCAAACCTCACGTTTCAAGGTTTGGGATCTTACCGGCGTATTTCCATTAACTGAAAAATAGCGGTTAGGCTGTATCAAATGATTTCAGGAGGAGTCAATTTGCAATACTACTTCTGTAGTAACAAGTATAGATATCCATTCCTTTTTTGTATTCTTTATTTCTTAATATTAAAACTCATTAAATGCTTACTATAATCAGCGCAGCCATCATTGTTTCAAGTGTTATACTAATTTTCAAAGGACTCATTTTTTTACATAACAGAGAAGAAAAAAAAACATCAGCTGCCCTCAACGCTTATTACAATGAGGTGGCAACTAAACATAGTCTTACCGTTTTAAATCCTGAGATAATAAAAGACGCTATACTTGGGCTCAATGAAATATGCGACAAACTTTTGGTAGTAAAATCAGTTGAGACAGGCAAATATAAATGGCACATTATTGACCTCTATAATGTGAAGAGTTGTACTGTCATAAAAGACTGTAAATCTTCTTATTCAAATAATCCGAAAGAAAAAACTACTGAGCGCTTCGTTGACCAAATTTATTTGCAATTTGAATTCATAGATGAAGAAGAGAATGTCGAAATAAACTTTTACACACATATTTTAAACCATATATCTGACATGCCTCAATCAGAGCAAAAGGCACGGAAGTGGGAAGAAGTGATTTCAAAAATTATAAAGAAAAAACTAAAGCGAATAGCATAAGCAGTATCTCGTTTAAAAAAATATACCAGTTCAGAACAAATAAAATTTTCAACCACAATTAAATTAAAAAACATGAAAAAAATAGTAAACAACCTCGTACTAAGAAAAGATGATTATTCGTTGCTAACAGCGTATCTGCGTAAGCGCACTGTCCCAATCAACATATAACAGGCGTGATGCGGATGATTTGCAGGCAGAATTAAAGAAAGCGGAACTTGTTGACGCAGATAAATTTCCATCCGATGTTGTTGGATTAAATTCCAGGGTGAGGATAAAAGCAGATGGAAAAAATGAAGCAATGGAATTGATAATTGTTACGCCCGATAAAGCAAATATCAAAGAGAAAAAGATTTCGATAATGGCTCCGATAGGCACTGCGTTAATCGGTTTTCGCCAGGGACAAAAAGTAAAATGGAAAGTTCCTTCCGGTAATAAAACTTTTACAATACTGGAAGTGATGAATGGTTAGTAAGAAATAATCGTAAAAGATAAATCTGCAATTAATGTCATGCGGGGGGTGTAGAGATTCCTTGTTAAGGGAATAAATACACTCCCCTTTGATTAGCGATCAATAATTGTAACAAATCCTGAAGATGGTATTTTTCAATTCTTCATTAATAAGAATTTGGCAGGCCAGCCTGTAATTCGGATTCGTAATGCCCGTCTTTTTTATGGTAGCTTCTTCATTTCTTTCCAGGGAAAGAAATTCATTTTCTGTTTTTACTATTTCAATCACACAGGTTCCGCACCTGCCCATTCCTTTACATTCACCAAAATCATCAACATAAATTTTGTCAATTATCAATGCCATCAGGTTCCTGTATTCACCGGTGTACGTTTGTATGGCATGCTCATCATCCTCTCCTATTATTGTAAAACTTATATCCGGTTTCTGAATAACCATGAAAGAATTTTATTGAAAGGATATTATTTATAAAAATTTAATTGCAGCATCAGGCGCTAATACAATGCAGGCTTTAAAACTTTCATTTATCTGTAACCTGTGTTCTTTGTTAGCAGCAATTAATTGTGTTGATCCCTGGTGGAGGTCCACTTCATTGTCAGAAAATATTATTTTGCCTGATCCTTCTTTTACAATAATGAAAGCATCGGATGTAGCTTGATGTAATGGCATTGCTTCACCATCGTTAAGCGTAACTTCCATTACTTTGTAATAGTTGCCGCTATAAAGTTGTTTCATTTCCATTGCAATATTTTTAAAATAATTTATTTATTGTTTCACCCAGAATTCATCTTCATATTCATTTTTTGATAATGGATGCTCCTCATTCAATTGTTTACCGATCGCTTCAAGTTGCGCTGGCGTCAATGCTTTTTCAATATGTGGGAACAACTGGCGTTCTTCGTAACGCACATGATCATCTACAATGCCAGAGAGCTTTTCCAATTGCTCAACCGATTTTGGATCAGTATTCTTTGACGGCTTAGCGACAAGGATATTTATTTCTTTATGTTGCTCTATCGCTTTTTCCACCGGCTTATCTTTCAATGCCGCGAACAGTATCTTTTCTTCCTCTCTAAAATGAGGACGCAGAAAATTGGTCTTAAAATATTCTACATATTTGGTGATGCGGGCCGCCGGTGTTTCCATCTTTATACCTTTTCTTATTTTCCAGCAAAACAATAAAGAGAAATGATGCTCCTTGGAAAGCTTCACAATATTTTCATTGCGTCTGATACGTTTTTTGTTCATAAAATATTTTGAGTTCATTTTTATTGTCGAAAAACTCATTGAGGGTTACGACGTCATAATATTTCACGTCATGCCCTAAACAAAGCAACTTGTCCATTTTAAAACTTATTTTTTGCGTACAAGATCCTCTTCCAATTGCACTGCTTTTGGAAAGAGAATATTATTTTCCAGGTGTATGTGCTGTATTAAATCTTGTTCAAATTCCTTCATCTTTTCAAACAGGAATTTATACGAATTGCAGGTATCTTCCGGTAACAAATAGTCATGAGTAAGCCTCCGGAAAAATTGAAGGTCCTCACCTGAAGTTTCATGTTCCCTTTGCATTGCCCATACGGCGCTTTTCACAAAGCGCGGCTGGAGGTTTACATCTTGTTCGGAATTATTTTTATTTGAAACCAACTGCTTGATTTTAGGAAACAGCGCTTCCTCTTATTTCTTCATGTGGCTCAGCATATCTTCAAGGAAGCGCTGAATATTTATTTGCAGGTTCGTTAATTCCGGATGATTTTTTTCATGATGTGTGGCAACTTTAACGGCCATGTCACTTATAACGGGAGCACTTTCTTTAATGTAACGATGATGCGTGTTTATTATATAATCAGTTAAAAAATCCAGTTCCCATTTATTAAAGTCCTGCGAAAATGTTTTCGTATGAGACAGGTCGAACGCATCCAATTGTGATCGCAACTCTTCTTCTGATATACTGCTTCTTCACTCGCTTTTTTCAAAGTTGTATTGCCGCCGCAGCAAAAATCAATGCCTAATTTTTTAAATACTTCTGCTTTGCGGTAATCTGTAGCCGCCACAGATCCTACTGTTTCAGCATCTGTAGTTTCATTTATTTCTGAATGTATCGTTGCCTAATGTTTTATATAATTATCAAAGTGATTAAATTATTTTAATTGAATTATTAGTTTTAAAAGGGTAAATCCAAATAAAATAAGTGCCACCAG
The DNA here is from genome assembly GCA_036007765.1 of Chitinophagaceae bacterium. Classification (GTDB taxonomy): domain Bacteria; phylum Bacteroidota; class Bacteroidia; order Chitinophagales; family Chitinophagaceae; genus Ginsengibacter. The sequence continues at coordinate 13,182 of DASYOM010000032.1, forward strand.
TTTCAAAAATTCGGCAATAACGAAATACCAATGCAGGTTGGAGCGGGGCAAATTTTTTCCACCGATGATTGCTTTAGCCCTGTAGTTAAGAGCAGGAAGTAGCCAGGCAGTTTGAATAATGAGAATAGCAAGTATTAAAGCAAACCATATTTTATTCGCAAAAGTTATTGCACTATTGTTCAAAAATATAATGGCAACAATAACAACAGAAAAAAACCATTCCACTTTATTAAGCGCACTAAACACCACTTGCCGATGCTTAACCCCACAGGCATTGTGATACCGGGTGCACGGAATTTCAGCCATGATTCCATAAAGCTTATGGCGCAAATAAACCCTGTCCATAAAAAAATACACACGATTATTATAAGTAAGCCAGTCATTATATTAAACTCTTAAAAGGTTTGTTTTTGTAATATTCTGTTTTGGATTCAAATATTTCCGCCATTTTACCGGCACGCCATTTTGCATCGTTTGCTTTTTCACCGGTAAACAATTCATCTATGGTTTTTGTAAACAGTTCCATCCATTTTTCAAAATGCTGATGCGATACCGGCAGGTTGCGTGTGGTGGAAAAGGGGTTCCAAAGTAAGTATGCTCACCTAATAAAACAGTTTGCCAAAAGGTGTACATTTTTTCAAGATGTTGTGGCCAGCGATCCTGTATCCTTCCATTAAATATGGGGCCAATCAGTTGATCCCTTCTTACCTTATCATAAAAAGTATCCACCAGCTTTTTAATATCATCGAGCGATATAATTTCTTTTATGTCATCCATAATTTTTTATTCTTTCACTGAGAGATAGGTAATAAGATAATAAAGCACCCAGCCCGTAAAACCAATGATCAGTATCCATACCCATGAAGGAATACTTTGCGGTGTTTCACTCCCCCCGATTAAAAAAGTCTTTTGATCACCTTTGCCGTAAGCGTTTATCATAAGGGGTAAAACTCCGTCCACCACTGCATTTTCCTGAATGCCTTCAATGGCAATTGCCGGGCCGTTCCTTACCTCAAAAGGAATAATGCGCAAACCTTCTTTTCCGGTCGGGTCTTTGCTTACAATTTTCAGCGTATGCTTTCCATCTGTCATTTTACGGGTATCCAATTCAAAATTTACAGGCGAAATAAATTCCGCGATTGGTTTTGGTTCTTCATCCAGAAAAATAAATATGGTGCTTTTATCCTGCATTTATTCATTATTTAAAACGAATCTCTTAATATGGTTTTGTGATTTTTCTCCGGGGCGTATCAGCCATTTTACAGAAAAGAAAAGTGTAAAAAGAACAATGATTACAGCTATGGAGACAATTACATAATCCCAATTGCCATTAGGCCCTGCGCCATGGGTAATGCCTTTTAATAATTTAGGTTGTTGCTTTTCACAGGCAGGGCATGCGAAAGTGGCAAAACTTGTGAAAGCTATTAAGATTAAGAGAATTGATTTTTTCATTCAAATGTGTTTTGATTTTATTGAACTGCACGTGTTGATTCATTTTATTCCAAAGATTAATTATTTACTGGTTTACTTCTGTGCGTTTGATTTTACAGCATTCATCAATTTTTCAATCTCTTCAGGCGATACTTTTTTTGAATTATTTCCCCAGCTTGATTTTTCATGATTCATTATAGCAGAAATTTCTTCCGCGCCTAAATTATTCATCGTACCCACTGCAGGCATCGGCCCAAAGCCTTCTTTTTCGCGGCCGCTATAACCATTCATTATAATATTTACCATCAACTCAGGATTGTCGTCCGTCACAACTTTGCTTCCTTTTAATGGAGGGAATGCACCCGGTAACCCTTCTCCGTTTTCCTGGTGGCAGCTTTGGCAATTGGCCGTATACAAAGCTACACCACTTAACTCTTTTGAAGCAGTGCCACCACCTTCTTGTTTGCTTTCTTTCTTATATAAAAATCCGGGAGTGGCCGTTCCATCAGGTAATTTAGTTTGCTTAAGAGAGAGCAGGTATGCTACCAGTTGCAGCGCTTCCTTAGTTGCTACAACTTTACCGGTATCGCCTTTTAAATATTTCGGCGGAACATTTACTATTACATCTCCCTTTGAAGGAGTGTTCTTTATTTCAAATAACCAGGGATAGGCTGGCATTATTGATTGCGAAACAACAATCCTCGGATTAAATAAATGCACAAGATTCCAGTCTTTGCTGCCTTGCCTGTTACCAACATTGATAAGGTCCGGGCCTGTTCTTTCGGAACCTAACAACGTAGCGGTATTGCGCCACACATCCTGACGATGAATGCCAGCATAATCTGCAGCTATGCTTGGCCGTGAGCCCCACACTTTATCCATATCAATATTGCGTATCTGCTGTGTATGGCATCCAATGCACCCATTAGCTATATAAACGGCCTTACCTTTTGCGGCATCAGCGCTTAATGGCTCCGCACCTGGAAGAACAGCATTATTCTTTTGAATATTTAATGCCGGTATAATAGCAACTAAAAGCGTTAGCCCCACAAAGAATAACGTTGCCGTTCCAAATAGCTTTTTATGATCGTCGAATAATTCCATGTATTTGTTCTTCTTTTAACCTAATTGATTTAAGGCAATTTCTTCATTTTTTAATTTTTCCAATGCCGCTTCTTTTACATCCACGATGTTTCCTCCTACCAGCATTTTATAAATATTGTACGCGAAAAATAAATGCGAGAGCCACATAAGGCTGCCACCTATAGCCCGCCACAGCCAGTATGGAGCCATGAAGACAACGCCATCAATAAAGGGCTTTCCCTGCATCCACATCATTCCCTTAATAGTGCTTCCATACATCAAGGGAACCGTGTAGAACAATAAGCCGATAAGCGCCAGCCAAAAATGTGCGCCTACGATAATTTGCGGTGGCTCTTTTCCAGTAAGCCTTGGTACAACTGCATAAATACCCGCCCAAAGAAAAAAGCAAATAATACCATACATAGTAAGGTGTGAGTGGGCAACCGTAAAATCAGTGAAGTGCCAATATAGATTTGCAGAACGAAATGCCTCCGCCGTGCCCTGCATAGAACCGGTAAAATAAAATATGATGCCCACTAAAAAGAACGGTAAGGTATAACTGCCTGCAATTTTATACCATGCTCCTTTAAATGTCATAATGAAGTTGGTAGTTCCTGCAACTACAGGGATTATCATTCCAGCGCTTCCGGCAATAGCAACGGTTTGCAGCCACCAGGGTATTGAACTGAATACAAAATGATGTGTGCCGATAAGGGTATAAAAAAGTATCTGCGTCCAGAAAGCAAGGATGCCAAGGCTATAAGAATAAATAGGCTTGTTTAATTGTTGCGGGAGCATATAATAAACAATTCCTAATGTAAAAAGCATGAACCACATGCCCACGCCCTGGTGCATGTAATAGCCCTGCACAATTGTATTGCCAAGGCCGTTTGCCCAAACGGGAACATAAGCTACTATTACAATTATGATTGCAAATATTACAGCTGCAACCATATACCAATTTGAAATATATATTTCTTTCGTTTTACGCTTAGCGATGGTTTTTAAAAAATTTATCAGAGTGAGCACAAGGCCAATCGCGAATAACAACATCACCGGCCAGATGTATTCGCGGTATTCGCCGCCACTATTATTAATGCCTGACATAAGGCACAAGGTTCCCAATACAACAGAAGCATTAATGAGAATTAGCGTGTACCAACCTTGCTTCATGCTTGATAAAGGAGTGTTGCTGACAGTAGGTACGATATAGTAACCGAGCGCCAGCATACCCAGTGAAGCCCATCCCCAGAACACTGCATTAGTATGTACCGGACGAAGCCGCCCAAAACTTAACCAGCTGATATGATCTACATCGGGTGCTACGAATTTAATTCCTAAATATTCCCCAATGCTGGTGCCAAATACCAACCAAAAAGTTGCGGTACCTATGTACCATAAAATGAGTTTGGATAGTTGCAGATCTATATTCGGCCGTTTCAAGGCCTTCTTTTTTATTGCCACCACAGGTAGGCTGCTGTTAGTATCGATATTAATTAAGCCTTTACTGTCCTCCGCTTTTAATTCCCCGGACAATTCAGAATTGCTCAAGGTGTAATCAAGGGCGGCTTTTCTTTTTATTAGTGCTTCCTTTATTTCATCATCTGGCAATATTTTTAGGTAGGCCGCTAACTTCTCTGACTCTTCTATATTTTGCTTCTTATTGTATTGCCTTAAAACATTCTTTACTTTAACGATCATTATAACAATACCCGCTAGTATAGGCGTAAGGATTAAGACTATTGTTATTATTACCCCTCCTTCGCCCAGGAGAGATCCAAATTTATTTGACGACGATTGGGCAAACAAATTTTGGGGATTAAAAAATGCAGCGATAATAAAAAAGAGGCTGAGAAGTTTGGAATTAAAATTTTTACCCTCCTCTTTTTCCTGATTTTTCACTCTGTCCTTGTATAATAAAAACTGCTCTATTTGATTACTATTCATGCTATTGATATATTGATTAAGCATCGTTGTATCTATTTCCTTCTTTTTTCTTTTTCCTGCCATTATCACTTCCGAGGTTTTTATCTTTAAGAAAATTGCCGCTCCTAAAACAATCATTAAGAGAATAAACAGGATAACCATATCTCCATCATGATTTGGAGTAAATTGACTGGCTGTGCTATCCACCTGCGCCTGGGCGGAAGGTAAATAGAAGGAAGTTGTAAGAACAAACAACAATACCGATTTACAAATGAACCTTGTGCCCATAATAAATATATTAATACATTTTTATCCTTTATTATTTGAAAAAACTATTATCGTTTAAGGAAAGTCAAATTCTTTTCCAGTTGCTTACTAAACTCTCCTATCCTGGCATCTTCTAACATGTTATAGATATCCTCCCTTACTTTTTTAAATTCACTATGAATAGGGCACGGTCTTTTTTCATTGCAGTTTTTAAGCCCGAGACCGCAGCCAGTAAAAAGCTTATCGCCATCGATAGCAGTTACAATATCCGCCAAAGAACACTCTGAAGATTCCTCCTCCAGGAAAAAGCCACCAGTAGGGCCTTTTAAGGACTGCACAAGTCCTTTACGGCTTAAGTCCTGCAAAATTTTTGCAATGAAATATTCAGGCGCATCAATTGCTTTGGCTATTTCCTTTATTCCCACCCTGTTTCCCGTCTTTGATCTTTGTGCTATAAAAATCATTGCACGAATCGCATATTCACAAGTTTTTGAAAACATTTTTCTCTTTTACTCTGCAAAGATAAAAACTTATCTTAATAAAGGACATTTTTATCTTCTATTATTAAAATAATTGGGAATAGGGACTTTTCGTATTTACTCCTTAAAATTTCAATAATCAAAATTCAAATGAAAGCTGCAATGTCAACCAATGATCAAACCATTTTTTTCCATCACTCGCTCTACGGTAATTTTTTCAAGGATATCGGGCTCATAAGAATCAGGTGTTATTACTCCCTACGTGAAATTTTTTCTGTCATGAAGGCACTTTCCATCAGGAAGAACGATATGATATAAGATGCCCCGCAAATTGCCAATAGAGGCAATAATGCATTGGATTGCGCAGTTGATTCCAACGTAAAAATAGTTGACATAAAAAAGGATTTTTGATGCCCCGGCAAGCAGTGCGGCAATGCCTAATAAAACCGCTAATGGTAACGTGCCGCAAGATGATGGAAAAAGATAAAGTACCACAATTCCGAGCAACATTCCGTAGGCATCAGTTAGATAATAGTTTGCGTACAGCAGTAGCCGGTTTAAATCTAAAGAAGAATGATAATTCGGCACTAGCAAACTATACTGAAGAATTTTTTTACTTAGCATAAATGTTGCAAGTTGATGGACTTGAAACATATTATGCCGAGTTATACAAAACATATTTTTGAACAAACAACAGTTCATGATTTAAATCTTTAATACTTATTAATTTTCGAACATCATTTCGAAAAAACTTGCGACAACCCCTCCCTCTTTAATTTCATTTTAATGCTTGTAATATCTCTACTTCCAAATTAAAATTCCATTGCGTTAAATAGGCCCTCCATGCCCATCAAAATTTAGCCATGTATTGTTATTAATCTTTAAGTCGGGTAAATTTGATTTCAGAAATTCTATTGTGAACAAGAAAATGTAGCAGAATGAATGAAGCACCTATGTTGTTTCCAATAACTCTCTCTGAGTTTTGGAAACAAATCAGGACTACTATCGAAACTGTGGTTACCGAAAAATTAAGCCAGGAAAATCTCTCAAAAACCAGCTCCCTCCTACCGGAAAAAGCTTTGCTAAAAGCATTGGATGTTTGTAAGACTTTCCAGGTATCCACGCCCACACTTTATGAATGGTTGAAGCAAAAAAAAATTAAAAGCTTTAAGGTTAAATCAAGACGATATTTTAACCGGGCAGATAGAGATGCGCTGATCTCAGCCAGCATGTAAGCTTTTCATCTAACGAAATATTAATCTAAAATCGTGTCTAATGAACTGTGCGGAAGCTAACCAGGTTGATATTGTAGGCTACCTTGATTCTATCGGGCATCGGCCTCAAAAAATACGCGGACATAATTATTGGTATTTGTCTCCCATAAGAAATGAAAAACATGCATCATTTAAAATTGACAGAAAGAAAAATGTGTGGTATGATCACGGCATTGGAAAAGGAGGAAGCCTTATTGATTTCGTGATGGAATTTTATAAAAGTAATGTGAGTGAAGCACTTCAAAAAGTTTCTTTTTTTCATCCGCAGAACATGACGGCTAAGCATATCTGCAGACCAACGTTTCACTTACGTGAAAACTCTTTAATCCACCACGCAGATACAAGGGAAACCGGGATAAATATTTTAGCTGCAAAGCAGGCAATTGAAGATCCACTCCTTTGTTACTATGTAAAACAAAGAATATCTCAAAAGATATTGCAGATACCTGGTGTAATGAAGTTCATTTTACCATTGATGAAAAAGCAAAAATATACCGGGCTATAGGTTTTAAAAACAATGCAGGTGGTTACGAATTACGCAATGAATATTATAAAGGAAGCAGCTCGCCAAAATATATTACTTATGTCAATAATAAAGCAGATAGTATCGCTGTTTTTGAAGGCTTTTTTGACTTCTTAAGTTACCAGTTCATTCATCAGAACCAGGATGGCAATACAACCAATTTTCTTGTGCTCAATTCACTTTCGTTCTTTGAAAGAAGTCTCCTGTTAATGGAAAAACATAATCAAATTCACCTTTATCTTGATAACGATAATGCAGGAAAAAAATGGCTCGACTTTGCTCTTAACAGGTCTAAAAAATATATTGATAGCAGTAAGTTGTACCAGGGGTATAAAGACCTGAATGAATGGCATACAAATTTTGGAAAACTGTTGCCCAAAAAAGAGAATAAAAAAAGCATCGGCAGGTCAATTATTAAATTGTGATGCTATTAGCTACAACAGTCTAAATTCTGCGGAATGCTATTGAATGCGATCAAATGACTGACTGTGTCTTCAACCTTTCAACTTCTTCTGCAATTAACCGTTTCACTTCCAGCTTCACCTGGTAATAGTTATCTATAACTTGCTGTTGGGTGACATTGCATACTGCAGGAATTTCTTTATAATGATTTGCTTCATCATTGAGTTTATCAGCATCATTAATAATCTCAGCGTGAAACATCTTTAATTTTATTTTTTCATCAGGATTATCGGCAACCAAGCCCACGAACTCACCAGACGAAAGTGAAGCAATTTTAGATGCAGGTATGGCATTGTCCAATTGTCTGGAATGGCTGACGGAAGTATCCGTTCGATTGATAGACACACTTTGCCTGTCTTGCATTATTTTGCCGAAACGTTCTGAGAGTAGTTTCGAAGTTTCACCCATAACTTGTCCACTGATGATATTTCCCGTGATGTTCACTATAACATCTGCCTGTTCTTTCCCATAATCCTTTTTCAGTTGACTAAAATCCTGCATCGCTAAAGTAGTGGCAACCTTGTTACTCCTGGCTGTCGCAATAAGGCTGTCCATGTTGTTAAAATATATCGTTGGAAATTCATCAAACACCAGGCTGCATTTTAGCATGCCTTTCCTGTTTACCTGTCTTATTAACCTTGATATATACAACGATAACACTGCACCATAAATCTGTTGCTTTTCCGGATTGTTACCCACACAAACTATCTTGGGATGCTTTGCATTATTAATATCGAGCGTAAAATCATTACCGGACAGCACCCAGTAAAGTTGGGGAGACGACAGGCGCGGCCATTCCAATTTTAGCGGAAGCTACCTGGCCTTCCAATTGCTCCATTGCATCGTTCTGGTAAGCAGTAATAAAAGGATTTACCAGCACTTCTATTTCGGGTTGTGTATTTAGCACCGGAAATAATTCGTCATACTGGGCTTGCATCAATTCAATAACATGCGGAAGTGTACAATATTTGCCATCGGCATATTTTCTCAAAAACCAAATAATGGCCGTTACAAAATTGATGGGCGATTCTACAAAAAAGCCGCCCTGTTTATTTATCCATTCCTTGTTTAGCCCTAAGAGAATTGTCCTTGCAGATTCATCAAGCTGAATAGTGCAATAAACAAGCACAATGGTGAAAAAATTTGAGTGTCATTTATTGCAAATCTTGTTCGATTTATTGTCTTAAAAAACCAATAAATTTAAAGTCACCTATTGCTCTCAAAAAAAAACTAACAGCAATAACCAAAGTGCCATAACGGAAATATTTATGCTTAATGTATTTATCAAACAACCCTTGATAAACTTTTTTTAGGACGAGTCATTACCTGGTTACAAGCAACGATACTACCAACGAAATAAGCATGATGCAAATAGTACCGGGCAACTTTATAAATCTAAAGTTGATATAACCAAACACTGCGCTTAACACAATAATGACCTAATAAGATTGTATATCTGCAAAGTGGTTTAAGATTTTTTTTATAAAAGCTATGTTTTGTATTCATCCATATTAAGCAAATCTTTCACTTCCTGGTAACAATTTGTAATCATGTTTTGGTCAGTTTCTTCAGGCAAACCAATATGGCAGCCACGTTTCACCAATGTTGCATGATGCAGCAATGCTCTACGTTGCTCCGCTGTTTTTACGCATTGTGCAACAATCTTTATTGTTTCCATTAACCTTAGCGTTACTGCCATACTTGAGCGGCCGTATTCCCGTATTTGATTAAAAGCAGCAACTGCCAGATAAGTAAAAGTAACAGGTGTTCTGATAAGGCGCAGATTACCCTGGTGATCAAATAGTTTTGGTCGTGGGAAAGGACGTGCGCTCATGTGGCAAAGTGCTGAACCCAACCAATCGAGACAAGTCATTGCA
>DASYOM010000033.1:0-12735 GCA_036007765.1 Chitinophagaceae bacterium
AAAAATTATCAATCTTGTTTAAAGCATTGAGCTCTTCATAATGAGCCGTTACCGATGCAATCAATTGTTCTTTTGTCATATTAATGGGATTTAGTTCCCTAAATTTACAATTGTCGGTGCGACATTTTGAAATGCACCCTAATAACATAACAATAAAAAGGAATTATCTTTTCTGTGTAGAAGATTAATTGTTTCTTAGATGGTTGCTTTAAAAGTTCAATTATGTAGCGCTCTTTTTTTCATTTCCTTTTCATATCCGTAAATGCCAGGTAATAAGGTTAAGTATAAAGAAAGGATTCTATTACAACTGCTTCTTCTCAAGGAAAGTTATTGAATTTTCCTGCTTGCCCTGTATGATTTTTTTACAATCAGTCGCACCGCAATTACAAATAAAACTTTCCATTTCATTATTTAAAAAGGAAGTGTAATCAAGTGTAAGCTCTTCACCTTTTTTAATTTCTTTTTTTGCAATTACATTCAATCCGGAATAATGAGTGTTTGGGTCGCACGAATGGTTTTGCGGGGCCCAATCTGCCGGCTTTGTGTCCCATAGAATATAAATCTCGTCACTTAATGGCCATGCATACCTTCTGAAATTTTCAATTTCATCGGGCTTCCAGTTTTGTTCAACGAATTTTTTTGTAACCAGCCTGTGGGCTTTTTCTTCGCCGTTAAAGATTATTTCACCAGTCCTTACATTTTGCTTTGCATAAATCCCATATCCTGCAAGGGCATTTCCTTTTACTACAAATTTTCTTTGCTTTTGCTTATGCCTGAATATCCCTTCTTCGATAATGGTATTAAGAAACCCTTCTTTTTTTGCCGGGTCATTCAATAAAATATAATCCGCAGAGCCTTCATAGCCATTTTCATAAAAAACGGAACAGGTAAAATTTATTTCAAGAAAAAAAATAGTTCCATCCTCTTTTACCCTGAAATCGAGCCTTGCATAACCTACACCATTAAACGCTGTAAATATCCGGGACGCAGCTTCTTTAAGTTTTGAGGATAATTCCACGTCAGTACAGGGAACATTGGCATCGCTGTGCAGTTCAGATGTTTTTAGCTTGTATGTTTTAAATTTATTTTCTCCGGGAAAAATAAACTCTACCGGGTTGTAAGCGATACAATCATTTTTTATTCCTGCATTGGCAGCAACCAATACGGTAAATTCACGGCCTTCAATATATTCTTCAATCAAAATTTCATCATACTCATCCAGCAGAGCATTGGCTTTTTTTTCAAGCTGATCCATATTTTCTGCGAATGACTCCGGGTCTATTCCAAGGCTGTCGCCGGCTTTAGCTGGTTTTACAAAAAGAGGGAAATGTAAAAATTGAATTTCCCTTTTTACATCCAGGGTATTTTGAATAGCAACATAAGGTGGTGTTGCAATACCACATGTAAAGGCAACATATTTCATGAGTTCTTTCGGAGGATCATACAGGCTTGCATTAGGGCCGGTGTAGGGAAGATCAAGTAAGTCCAAAGTATGAATCACATCAATAGAAGGAACTGACCAATCCAGGTAGCCTTCACAAAGGTTTACAAAAATGTCATACTTCTTTTTTTTAAGCTCCTTAAGCTGCCTGTAAGTATGAAGCTTATTTAAAGAGATATGATGAACCTCATGACCGGGCAATAACGATGTAAGATCCCTTGGCGGGTCGTAATACTTATAATCTACATCTGTAGTGGAATAATCAGGCTGTAACACACAAACTTTCATCGCATATATTTTTTCACATTAGCCCGGGGAATAAATCAAATCAATTCCAATTGCTTTACACGTATTGACCTACGGAACTGTTTACGGTTAATGGCTTCTTTGATGATATCTACAATCATTGAGCCAAATGAATTTCCCGACAATCGCAGTATGGCTCCTATGGACGTAAAATTTTCATCGTCAGACAAACCGCATTGGGAGTTTACTTCCAGCACATACAATTTTCCCGTAGCGCTTTCCATTCTAATATCAACGCGGCAATAGCCCCTGCCTCTTACAGCCCGGTAAGCATCGAGGCTTAATCTGCATATGCTTTCTATCAAAGAGCTGTCCGGCGTCTGGTAATTGTAGAAATCTTCATCATTTATTACAGGAGTTTCTTCTTCATACATTTCCCACAGCCTGTCGAATGAAAGAAATTTTTCAACAGATGGCAATGATTGATTGAAGACCCTTTCAACCGGCAGAAATACTTTGCAATCTTTTGGCGAGGAGCCATTGCCAATAATTAATGTAGTGAATTCCGGGCCATCAATAAATTTTTCAGCGATGACTCCTCCGTTTGCAAGTTTCCATCCATGGTAACCTTCCTGCAATTTATTATACTGTGCTTGTAAATCGAATGTGTTTTGCACCACGGAGTGAATACCTACTCCAAGACTTCCCCCGGAAACTGCAGGCTTAATTATCACCGGGTTTCCAAGCCTTTCAAAAACCGAATTTGTATTTCCATTTTCTTCTGTAATAATTTGCCATGGCGGGGTAGCAATATTTTTTGTATCAAAGACCTCCTTCATTGAAATCTTTGAAGTGGTAATCCGGTAAAAATATTCATCGGCGCCGGTAAAGCAAAGGCCCCTTTTTTTAAGATGCTTAATTACATTAATGCCGGGAGCTTTATTGATCTCATCACCATCACAAAGATTTATCACTACAACATTTTCTGATGAGGTTCCGGAAATTATGAAATCAATTATTGATTTATAATTTTCATTGGTTACCTGCTGCCATTTCCAGGCAATGCCAAGCTCTTTGAATGCTTTGGAATACTCTTCAATACTTTGTGTAAAATCATAATAGTAGTCAAGATTATCATCGTTAGTTTCAACAAATGGAGCCAAAACCCAAACTAAAAGTTCATTAGAAAATCCAGGCATACTTATGATTTAAGACAAATTGTACTGTCATACTTTTTGCAGGTATGTGTTATTTAATTTTTGGATAATGAAATCGGTAAATTTATAACTAGGTATTATTTCCTGGGGTAAAAAAGAGGCTCCCTGTATTTCATGAAGGCAGCTATTGGCTCCGCAAAAACAATTGAAAGGCTCTGCCATGGCCCATTCTGTAGAGGGATAAAAAAAAGTAAATTCATCTCCGGCTGAAATATCAACAAGGCTGCTTAATTCCATTTTTGAAGTGTCAAAAAAAATGTTGGGATTGCAACTGTGATTTATATATTGCAAAAATTCCGGCAGCAATATAATATGGGTATCATCATTTACCTGCACGGTAAACCTGTTAGGGCTGTACAATATTTGCAAAGCTTCAAAAGTTGCGAAAACATCTCCTTTGTTATAAGAAACTGTTGCATGTAAAGACTTTTCTTTTGTTGCTAAATTTTCGTAGAGGGTCGCGAATCCAAAATGAAATAATTTACTTAAATGGGGAAGGGCGTAAGCGGCTGAATTCATTATAAGATTAATGATTTATTAATATATCTAAATTATTATAAAAATTATATGCAATGCAATTCATCACCTAAAAACTTATACACAAATGTGGATAGAAAAGAAGCCAATATTCAATAAGTCAATATTAAATAAATCAATGATGGCGCAATGACTTAATTGCCCAAATGGATTCTCAATCAGTAACAGGTAAATTAATGCTATAGATTTCAGTAATGCCTTGCTTACCTCTTAACCGTGTTTCGGTTACTTTTTTGAAAATGTATTTGGAGTTCACTTTAGCATATTCATCGTAAAGCTTCTTGGTTATTAAAAGTTTTTCTTCATAAATATGGCATAGTGATACTACCCGGGCCGCTGTATTAAGGGTATTGCCATGATAAGCGATCTCTTTTTTTAATTGTCCTATTTCTACAACTGTTACCATCCCGATGCTCATTCCCGCTTTAAATTCAGGCACCATACCATACTTTTTAAAATAGTATTCCGATTCATTAAATAGTTTGGTACGAAAAGCCCAGAATGCATCAATGGATTGAATTATGGATTTCATTTTTGACAATTCCCAGGTTAATACTGCTTCATCACCTACGTATTGATATATTTCTGCGCCATAGGCATGCACAACATCGAGATCAGAAAAGCAATCCTGGATAAAGTTGCTGTAATTAACGTGGCCGAGCTTTTCAGCTATAGTGGTTGAAGAATTGAGATCAACAAACATAAAGATCCTGTATTCTTCCTGGGGATTAAAAAATCTTCCTGTTAGAAGCTTGATAAAATTATTTTTTCCTATCAACCGGATTATCTCAATTAAAATAGCAAAAAATATATTCGCAAGCAACACATAAAGGTTTAAAACGAAAGAGCCGAGGGAGAAAACGTATTTGTAAAAGTTGCTCCAGCTGTTTTCCATCATGGCAACAACGGAGTAAAACCCAATAGTTAAAAATGAAATAACAAAGAGCTGTACAATAACAACCCGGACAATTAATACAATGAATGGAAATTTTCTTTTCAGATTTTTTTCAAAAAAATATTGCAGCGATCCAAAAATGAAACCGGGGACAATAGCAAATGCGGGCAGAAAAATTATAAACCAGCGGATTGGAATATTGATCCCATTTTCGCCAATAACACCTACCTGCCGCATTAAGTATAAAAAAATTGAAGCAAAAAACCACCCGGATATATAAAATTTTACATGTTCAAACCACTTATTCAATGAAGTATTTTTTAAATTATATGTAGCGCTAAATTAAAAGAAAAAACTATGGCGTATATTCATTTACTGATTGTTTGAAATGTAACTGCTAAATAATTTTTTTGGTATTATTATATTACAGATCATTTTATCACATTTTATCACATTTTTTTTCAACTTTAAAATAGAACAAATGATTGAAATGGAAGCCCCGCAGAAAATTTTGACAATAGATATTGGAGGTTCCAATATAAAAGCAACTGTATTAAATGCGGATGGAGATTTTGTACAGGATTATCAAAAGCTCCCAACACCGGATCCTGCAACCCCGGGAAAAGTGATGGATGTAATAAGGCAACTAGCAGACAATTTTATAGGCTTCGATCATATCTCTGTTGGATTTCCCGGGTTTATAAAAAACGGGGTTGTAAAAACAGCGCCCAACCTTGGAACTCTTGAATGGGCAGAATTTAATCTTGAAAAAAATCTGGAATTGCTTTTGGGTAAACCTGTGCTTGCGATAAATGACGCAGACCTGCAGGCCCTGGCTTTGGTAGCTGGAAAAGGAGTTGAAATGGTCATCACGCTGGGCACAGGCTTTGGTTCGGCAATACTCAATAACGGAGTTTTGATTCCACACCAGGAAATTGCACATCACCCGGTTACAAAAAATAAAGATTATGATGAGTACATCGGTGAAGAAGAACTAATTAGAATTGGAAAAAAAACCTGGAACAAGCGAATGCAAAGAGTAATTGAAATTTTGAAAGTCGTTATTAATTATGATACCCTTTATATAAGTGGCGGAAATGCTGATAAACTAAATTTCAAGCTTGATAAAAATATAATTATTATTAACAACAGGGATGGAATAAAAGGCGGTGCAACCTTATGGAAACAAAAAATAAAAGAAATGAATAGTGAACAATTAATGCATGTTGAAAATTGACCATAAAAACATTATATGAAAATTGGAATAGCCGCAGATCACGGGGGATTTGACCTGAAAATAATCATAAGGGAATTTCTTGAAAAGATGGGCCACGAACTTATAGATTTTGGGGCATATGAAAATAATCCGGCTGATGATTATCCTGATTTTGTAATTCCACTAGCACGTGCGGTTGCTGAAAAAAAGGCGGATCGCGGAATTGCAGTTTGTGGCAGTGGAGTAGGAGCATCTATTGTTGCAAATAAAATTGCCGGTGTAAGAGCAGCGCTTATACAGGATTATTTTTCAGCACACCAGGGAGTAGAAGATGATGATATGAATTTACTATGCCTCGGTGGCCGGGTAACTGGAGTGATGGCAGCACAGGAATTGATTAAGTCTTTTTTAAATGCAAAATTTACCGGGGCTGAAAGGCATGTACGCCGCCTGCAGAAAGTGCAATCATTAGAGAAAAAATAATTGTATGTATTGCTGCTTTCTATGAAAATCTATCATCAATAAATATATGGGTAAATACAAAATCTTATTTTCTGATATCGGTGGTGTATTGCTCACCAATGGATGGGGCCATGAATCACGCAAAGCCGCTGCAGTAAAATTTGGAATTGATTATAGTGAGATGGGTGTGTTGCACGACTTTATATTTAATGTATATGAAATGGGGAAAATTTCTCTTGATATTTATCTTGATACTGTTGTCTTCAATCATTCCAGGAATTTTTCGCGGGAAGACTTTAAAGCATTCATGTTTGAACAATCAACGGAATTGCCGGGCACGCTTCAATGGCTAATTAATTGGAAAAATAAAAATCCTATGATCAAAACCATCTCAATTAATAACGAACCTAAAGAACTAAATGAATACCGGATACAAACATTTAAGCTTCATAATTTTTTTGATGCTTTTGTTTCATCCTGTGAAGTAGGTATGAGAAAGCCTGATCCCGGAATTTTCCGGCTGGCACTGGGTATTGCACAGGCAAAGCCGAATGAATGTTTATATTTTGATGATCGCACGATGTTGGTTGAAGCAGCAAAAAAAGAAGGCATACATGCTTATCACCATACAAGTATTGAAGAGACCAAGAAGATTATTGAAGGTGCAATGTCTGAACCATGATTTTGGGGTTACTGGATTAATGGGATCAATATCTTTCCATATGTGAATTCAGCAACAAATTAATTGTAAAATTCGTGCATTAATCTCCTTATTTAATTAACTCTCCCTCATCTGCAGTTTCCATATTTCTTTGAAAATATTCCTGATTCCATTTCCTGATTTTTGTAAAAGGTAATTTCAAAAGATAGCCTGCCGTGAGTTCTTGTTTATCGTGATATGCGGGAACTCCAATCACAACATCATCCTGGTGAATATTTAATTTGGCGGTATGATGCAACCTGTCCCACATAGAAAAAATAACTGAGTAATTACTATCAGCTTCATTTTTAATTATTGAATGATGAATGCCGTGCATCCGTGGCGTCACTATTATTTTGTTTAAGGCTTTTTCAAATTGTATGGGCAATTTTGTATTGCTGTGATGAAACATAGTGGCAGCTTCAAAAACTATCTCATAGATGATCACCAGAAGTGGCGTTGCACCGGATAAGAAAATAAATGCTCCCCGAAAAAATACGGAACCGATCAATTCACCAAAATGAAAACGTGTGGCTGTAGAAAGATCAAGGTCGGGATCAGTATGATGAACAAGGTGAAATCTCCAAAGTAAGGGGATGCGATGATTTAAGGTGTGCCATAAATAATTGGTATAGTCAAATACAAGTACACCAATAATCGCTTCAGCCCATGGTGGCAAATCGTATAAATAATTAAGGCCAAAATGAATTTTTTCATTCTGAATACTAAGCCAGATCATCGCCGGCAGGAACATAAAACGCAATAGAATAAAAGAAGGAATAGAAATAATACTATTGACAACAGACCGCTGCCATTTATTTTGAACTCTTTTGCGAAGATCAAATTTTGATTCTATTAGGAATAATATCCAGAAGATAACAACAAGCACCGGGATGCCTATCCAGTCAAAAACACGGTGAACTATATTCATTTAAATTTTTTCTTAAATTTTACCGGGATGCAATCAATCTGCAGCCTGACCTGAATCGAGGTACCACTGCCAACACATTAGCTAACTAATTTCTTAATTTTTTTCCTTCACTTTTCTTAGGGTGTAAAGTAACATCTCTATTTAACCCATATTTTTCCTGCATCCAGGGTGAAGAATTTTTGGGAGCTTTACCAAACCTTAATTTCCAGGAGCGGATCCCTGTCTTTATTTCATTTAATAAATGTGGTGGTTGCTTATAGCCGAAAGCCCTGTATTTGCCAGGCTCTACCTTACCTTTATTTTTTACAAAAGAAGTAAAATCATTTACCCATGAATCAAATGAATCCATTACCTTTTTATCTTCAACCATATCCTCTGCCTGGCTATCGCTGTATTTTTTGTCTTTGCCAAACAATTGATATTTCCATAAATTATCAGGCACTTCAATACCTCCATACCTGCATTGCCATACGAGAGTTTGATAAGCTTCCCTGTCGTTTTCAAATGGTTCTTCATCAGGATTAAAATATTCTTTGTGCCTTAAAATTTTAGGGCGGCCCTGCTCATCAAATTCATCGCCACCATCATCTCCATAACAAAAAAAACCCGCCGTTCTTCCTTCAAGATGATTTATCTGCAGCTCTTTCCATTTTTCAGAATGCTCAAGTTTCATCGCTTTCTCAGGATCTTTATGATCAATTAATGTTTCATCAGGATTACCGCCATTCATACACACGAGGCGGTCAAACATTAATTTTAAATTGCTGGTAGGAGCGTACCAGTTTATAGGGCCAATGATCGCCCATGCATCCGCCATGTCGAGCCTTGCATAAAGATCAAGATTCCACATCAGGTCTTTTTCTGCCCATGCATTTTTTTTGTAACAATTGCAGGGCCACACACACAATGCCATTGAGGTTGATACGCAGGCATTGCAGCTTTGTATGTGCTCACGATTGTAAACATTTCCGAGGTCTTCATAATCTATCTCCCAATCCTGTGGCAGGTTTTCAGCCATGCGCAGCATAAGCATTCTTGATTTGGAATCAACGCCGGGGCAATTATATTCTCTCCTGTTAGATCCTGAAATAATCAAAATCCTGAAGGGCCTTTGTGAAGTTGGAAGTTTCGCGTTCTCATCATTTGGCTTCATGCAATAAAATTTTATCGTGACAATTTACGGTACAATTTAAGTAAACGTTTTTGTGAAATGCCGAAGTAATACAACAACCAGATAATAAAAAATGTTCCCTGTGTTTTATAAATTCCATTTGCAAGATATTTTCTTGCAGAGGTTGTTATATAATCATCAATAACTTTAAAAGATGAATTTTTTTTCAGCCTGTGAATGATCTCCTGGTCTTCCATAATGGATAATACTTCATTATACCCGCCACATTTTTTAAAAACATCTTTGGTAACAAATAATCCCTGGTCGCCAAAGCGAACAGCATTTACATTGAACCTGGTGAACCATGCATTAGCTTTCAAAAACCAATGATCGTGATCAAACAACAGCCTGAAACATCCTGATTGATATTTATTATTTACAGCCTCAATAATTTTCCTGGAATATCCCGGCGAAGGAATAGAATCTGCATGTAAAAAGAAAAGAATTTCACTGCTGGCAATTGAAGCGCCTGCATTTAATTGGACAGCCCTGTTTTTAGCGGAGATTATTATTGTTTTTGCAAATAAATTTTGTGCAATCTCAACTGTATTATCATTGCTGCCGCCATCAGCAATTATTATTTCGCTTATATTTTCTTTATCGAAAACACTCAACAAATTATTGATTGTGTTACCAATTTTTTTTGCTTCATTATAAGTTGGCATAATAATACTTATCATAGCTGATGAGCAAACATAGGTACAAAAGAAATATAGCCTGAAAACGGAGGGTAAATAATTTGAGCCAGAAAAAATGTATCTTTTTCTAAATATTTCTAAGTGATGGAAGATTTTAATAAATTATTTAATTTACAATGGTAGATTCTGTGACGCAACAATTGGTTTTTGCGTAACGCGAAAAACGAAATTCTATTAAATATAAACACTATGTCAATTACAAAAGAATCAGAACTAACAGGAATGAAGAGAGCAAGCGAGGCAGTCGCATTAACTCTTAAAGAAATGAGGAACAGTGCAAGACCCGGCATGACGACAAAGAGATTAGATGACCTGGGCGGAGAAATACTTAACGACTTAGGAGCAAAATCCGCGCCTCGATTGACTTATAATTTTCCTGGCTGGACTTGTATAAGTGTAAACAATGAAGTTGCACATGGTATGCCGAGCGATAAAAAGTTTATAAAAGAAGGAGACCTTATTAATATTGATGTATCTGCTGAACTTGATGGGTTTTGGTCAGACAATGGTGGCTCATTTGTTCTTGGCATCGACCACAACAATCATCAAAGGCTTGTTGATACTTCAAAACAAATATTGCAAAAAGCTATTTACAATATAAAAGGTGGAGTTCGTATTTCAGACATTGGATACCTGATAGAAACCGAAGCAAAGAAAGCTGGATATAAAGTCATCAAAAATTTAACCGGGCATGGCATTGGCAGAAGCCTTCATGAAGACCCGGGAGCTATAGCCAACTACAGGGACAAATTTAATTTTACAAGATTTAAGAAAAACTCTGTTGTGGCAATAGAGACTTTTATTTCGACGGCGTCAACAACTACTTACACCGAAAAAGATGGTTGGACACAGATTGGTAATATGGGAGGGTTTGTGGCTCAACAAGAACATACAATCATTGTTACAGACGAAAAACCAATTGTGCTTACTATAATGAACGAAATTTGGCACTGATTTTATAAAAGACTGTGCTATGGATCAAAAAAAACAAACTCCAAAAGTTTAATTTGCAAAAACAACATCATGTCAATCATTTCAAAACTCTTTCAATTTTTTTTAATAGGCAATCTAATATATTTTGTCTCCTGCAATGTGACAAGGCACAATAAATCGGGAGTTGAAGGTGCAATGAAATACTACGACCATTTGATTTTAAATCTAAATGCTGATTCTATTTCTTTGTTATATACTCCCGATGGTTGTTTGGGGGATATCGCGACAGGGCGTGATTCAATAAGAAAATTCTTGTCATCTTTTGTAAATGTCAGCGTGCTGTCTCAAATTTCGACAACACAATCTATAAACATTGTTCGCGATACTGCTATACAAAAGGGCACCTATAACCAGGTAGATTTAATTGGAGGAAAGGATACAGTCAAAGTAAAAGGTGATTATACTACAACGTGGCAATGGATTCCCAGGCAAGGCTGGCATATAAAACGAATGGCAACCAAACCGGCAAATTAGAAATTTAAATATGGAAAAACAGATCTCATCAATTTTAAAAGTGCTTACTCTTGCAGAGCGTTTGAAGTTTGAGCTCCGGCATAGTTATACTTCCAGCGGCAGGCAGGAAAGTGTAGCAGAGCATTGCTGGAGAATGTCGCACTGGATGTTTTAAGAAACCCTGGAATTAAAGTTGAGAAAATAGAAAAAGAAAAACAGGCTATCCTGAATTTACGTTCCACGTTAAAGGAAACTAACAGGCAGGAGATATATGATTTATTTTATGAGTTTGAGAACAAAGAAACTTATGAATCCAAAGTTGCAAATGCCTTAGACAAATTAGAAGTTCAGTTACAACACAATCATGCTGACTTTTCAACATGGGAAGAGATTGAATATGATATGAGTTATATGATGGATAAACACGTGCTGTTTGACGAAACTTTATTTGAATTGAAGAAGCAAATTGAAGATGCTGCGGAAATAAAAATGAAAACGGCAGGTATTGATACAAATAAAGTAAGACAAAGAGTTAAGGAGTAAAACACTTTGTAATACAGAATTTCACAAAATTAATATGTCGTAAATAAAATAGAAATGCGTACGAATAAAGACGACGGAAATAATATTCGTTCACTTTATGAAAAACTTTTGGAAAGCTGGAATGATAATAATGCAGGTAAGTTTTCAAAATTATTTGCCGATGATGGAAATGTTATCGGATTTGATGGCAGCCAGATGAATGGGCGTAACCAGATTAATGATGAGCTTAATAAAGTATTCGTTAACCATAAAGTATCTTCTTATGTTGGCATTGTAAGAGAGATACGCACACTAAGCCCGACTGTTTTTCTTCTTAGAGCCGTTGCAGGCATGGTGCCGCAGGATAAAGCGGAGATTAAAGCTGATATGAATACAATTCAAACTTTAGTTGGACAGAGAGAACATGATGAATTTCTGATAACTCTTTATCAGAATACACCTGCCGCTTTCCATGGCAGGCCGGAACTCGTTAAACAGTTAACAGAAGAATTGCAAAAAGTTGTTAACGGTAAACAAACTATTCGCTAATGGTTTCAATAAACAAGGCATGAATAATATCTGAATTCCTATTGAAAGAGAGTCAAAATTTGTTATTAAAATTCATCAGTCGTTTTTTACTTCATCATAAAAATATTACAACGTCATTATCTTTTAATTCCATGGAGGCTTCTGGCACCATTATAGAGTTAATTCAAAAAAATTTATCAAATGAATGTATCCTCTTTTAAAGAAAGTTTATCTGGGAAAGAACCTCCGCAGAATTTATCAAATTATTTAAATGCTTTATGGTACGATGCAAAAGGCGATTGGGATAAAGCACATAAACTGATACAGGATATCAATGATAAAAATGCATCGTGGATACATGCCTATCTTCATCGCAAAGAAGGAGATACCGGGAATGCAGGTTATTGGTATAGCCGCTCTGGTAAAGAATTATCCGCCCTTTCAATAGAAAAAGAGTGGGAAGAAATTGTAACGGCATTACTTTGATTTATGACTGTTGCAGATTTATGCTGTCATTCTATACAGATATGAAAAGATATTTTTATTTTAGGATTAAGTAGAACGAGAACAAAGTAAAGATAGGAATTGTTATAGACTAAATAAGTTAGTATTTTTGATCTAAATTATTTAGTTATGTTTAAAGGGATAAACGCCATTGAATTTGGAAAGCGATTTAATGATAATGAAAGTTGCTATTTGTATTTAATAGAAAAGAAATGGAGTAA
>DASYOM010000034.1:0-17241 GCA_036007765.1 Chitinophagaceae bacterium
TATGTGAGTGACATTGGCTTTTCACACAAAACACCTTTATTATTCCGCAGGCAATTCATGGTTTGTTCATAATGGAAAGCATGTGGAGTTGCGATATAAATAATGTCAACGTTTTCATCTTTTATTAGGTCATCATAATTATTATAAAACTGAGCAGCATTATATTTAGTGGCGTATGCCTTTGCTTTATCAACGTCACGGGACGCAACCGCATACACTTCCGAGCCTTGTACAAAAGAAAGCGCATCACAAAATTTTGCTGCAATTCTCCCTGCTCCTAAAACGCCCCAGCGGTAAGTTTTATTCATGTACCATGTTTTAAGTTTTTGCGATAAACAAGCAATGATTATTAGCATCACCAGAGATGCCGGCCCCGAATATAAATAATTTTTAAATCGAGATTGATGGGCTTTGACTAATTATTAAATACAGAAACTACGATAAGAAAAAATATTTCAATATCAAAGTATAATTCATACTAAAAGGATTCGGGAGTTCTATATCTTTAACTCCAACCAAAAGGCTCCAATGTGGAAGGCATTATAATTTTACTTTTGATAGTTATTTTAATAGTATTAATAACATTCAAAAATTATGTTACCGGTTACTTTAAAAAAATTGACTCTGAAATCCAGGTATTAAAAAGGAAGCTGTCTGAAGCCCCAATTGAGCCCTCTAAAGTAGTTAAAGCAGCGGTTGCAAGAAGCCAGGAGAAAGCAAGCGAAGAGAAAGCAAGAGAGGACAAGTGGGAATCCTCTTTTAAGAGAATGGACGACCCACTGGTTTTACTAAAGGGCGAGGAAAACGTTTCCGATGAGAAAGTTGATCTTGAACCTCCGATACCGGAAGAGCAAATTGCTGGTTCCGTTTCAATAAAAGCTAATATACAACCTAAGAATATTCCTGCACCAAAACCTTCATTCTTTGAAAGAAATCCTGATCTCGAAAAATTCATTGGTGAAAACCTGGTGAGTAAAATTGGAATTGCTATATTGGTTTTGGCGATTGGCTTTTTTGTAAAATTTGCCATCGACAATAATTGGATTGGCCCTGTTGCTCGCGTTGGTATAGGTTTGCTGTGCGGAGGAATTTTAGTTTTTCTGGCACACAAGCTTCGCAAAAATTACCAGGCATTTAGTTCAGTTCTCGTAGGTGGAGGACTCGCTGTTTTTTATTTTACAATCACGCTGGCTTATCACCAATTTCATTTGTTCAGTCAAACGATGGCCTTTGCAATAATGATAGTCATTACCATTTTTGCAGTTGTATTATCCATTTTGTATGATCGCCAGGAGTTGGCAATTATAGCGCTTGTGGGAGGATTCTCGGCGCCGTTTTTAGTTAGTGACGGCAGCGGTAATTATAAAATATTGTTTACTTACTTAATTGTCCTCAACACCGGTCTCCTGATAATTGCTTATAATAAAGCCTGGCGCTTGATGAATTTATTGGCCTTTATTTTTACTATAATTCTTTTTGCCGGCTGGCTCGTTTCACTGTCTTATGATACATCCGTGGCTGTATATGGAAATGCATTGATATTTGCAGCGATTTTTTATCTCTTATTCTTCTTCATAAATATTGCTAATAACATTAAAGCAAATAAGAAATTTACTGCGGCTGATTTCAGTATTCTTTTAGCAAATACAGGGCTATTCTTTGCGACGGGTTTATATTCTTTTGCCGAAATGAATAAAACCGAATACCAGGGACTATTTACAATCCTGCTTGGAGTGTTTAATCTTGTTGCTTCATATTTTTTATTCAGGAAAAGAGAAGTCGACAAGAATATTCTATACCTCTTTATCGGCATCACACTCACCTTTATTTCATTAACGGCGCCCATTCAGTTGCATGGCAACAATATTACTTTATTCTGGGCATCAGAAACTGTTCTGTTATATTGGCTATTTCAAAAATCAAAGATTAATATTATTCAATACGCCTCCCTCATTGTATGGTTCGCCATGTTGATTAGTTTATTGATGGACTGGAATACTATTTACAGCGACGCAGGGAATGCGATAACCATCATCGCTAATAAGGGATTTATTACTGGAGTGTATGCAGCAATTGCTTCTTATGTTCTATTTATTCTTAGAAATAAAGAAAAAAGTGAAAAGAATTTTATTGATAAAATGATATCAAAAAACGTATTTCGTATCGCCGGCGTTGTATTATTGTTTATAACAGGGGCACTTGAAGTTAATTTTCAGTGTAAACATTTTTATCCTCAAACTGCGATGAATACACTTTATCTGCAGTTATATACTTTTGCTTTTGTGCTGTTACTTTTATTTGTAAATAATAAAATCGCAACAATAAGGATTTCATCGAGGCTACAAACAGCACTGCTTTCCGGTTGTCTTTTATTTTATCTTTTTAGCCTCGGCGTTATTACAGGTTTGCAGAAAGATTTATTATTAGCTCACAAGTTTTTATCACATTTCTATTCATTTTGGATTGTTGCAATATTGGTTAGTATTATTTTTTATAAGCTGATGAAAGTTTCAAGAGATGAAAACTCAATTGCTCCTGTAAGCCCTGTAGCGTTTGCCTGGATTATCTGCGCTGGTATTGTGATCTTTTTAAGTTTTGAAACTTTTTGGATTGCTAACAGGCTTTTCTACACCGATCAAAATTCATTCGATGAAATTCAAAAAGTGTTTATAAAAACCTGCCTGCCTATTTTATGGGGCGTCTGTTCCTTCTGTTTTATGTGGATGGGAATGAAGTATAAATTTAAGCCCTTGCGCATCATTTCACTCGTACTTTTTCTGGTTACACTTTTGAAGTTGTTCATATTTGATATAAGTAATATTCCTGCGGCGGGTAAAATTGCTGCGTTCTTTTGCCTTGGTGTATTATTGTTGATTGTTTCATTCATGTACCAACGTTTAAAAAACCTAATTATTCGCGATGAAGAAAACAAGCCGGTATAAATTTTACATAGTTGCTTTTGGTATTTTAAGTGGATTACTGGCCCATTCGCAAAATAAATTTGCCTATAAGGCGGTAATAGATAGCATAAAAGAAACTAAATTCTATAAAATAAATCTTTCACCTGCGATTGTGGCAAAATGTAAACCAGGGTTTGAGGACATACGTATTTTGGATGAAGATGGGAAGCAGGTTTCATATATTTTAAAAAATGATCTGCCGGTTTTTCAGACAGAAAACTTTATAGAATTTCCCATCGTCAAAACGATAAAGGAAAAAGATAAACAAACTCATGTAACGATTCAAAGCAGTATCAATAAATCGATCGATAATTTGCTGCTTTTTGTAAAAAACACTGAAGCTCACCGAACATTCAATATAAGTGGCAGTGTTGACAGCACACACTGGTTTGTAATTAAAGAAAATATTTATCTTGATAATTCCTTTAAGGCTGAGGATGAAACTATCATTCAATCAATTTCATTCCCGCCAAGTAATTACAGCTATTTTCAACTTACTATATTGGGAGAAGATGTGCTTTCATTTAATATTATAAAAGCAGGCATTTTTAAAGAGGATTTGATGTATGGCGGATACATTCCACTACCAACTCCTGCTATTTTTCAGAAAGACAGTTCGAATAAAACAAGCTATATCCGTATTCGTTTTGGTGATCAATATCTCGTCAATAAAATCACCTTCTACGTTGATGGAGCAAAATATTTTAAGCGCAAATTTTCGCTTTTTAAACAAGATGGAAAAGATGATTTTCTCCTGGAAGGATATGTCTCTTCAGAAACTACAAATGAGTTCATAATAAATGGCAGGTCTGGTCAATTTTTGCTTGCAATAAACAATGAAGATAATGTTCCTTTAAAAGTAAATGCAGTTGGGGCTTTGCAGCTCAACACTTATTTGCTGACTTATCTTGAGGCGGGTAAAAGATATTTTTTGAACTTTGGAGACTCAGCCACCCTCGCGCCGAAATATGATCTTGAATTTTTTTCAGACAGCGCTAATAAAAACCCTTCCGAAATATCTGTGAATAGTTTTGAAAAAAATAAGATATTAAGCGCCGCAAATACACCCTCTTCCAAAAATAATAAGCTTCTTCTCTGGATCATTATCGGTATTGTTCTTGTCGTGCTATGTTTTTTTACTATTAAAATGATGGACGAGGTAAGAAAGAAAAGCGAAAAGGACTTGCATAACAATAAACAATAAGATTACAAATAACAACGTAATGAGAACCAAATATTTTTTCATCCTTCTTTTATTGTCATTTGCTTCACGTGTATCTGCCCAGTCAGTGAAGCAATCTAATGGCGGCAGCTTCGTTAACTCACATGCTGGTGTATCCGATGAAATAAGTCCTCAGCAACGGGCACAAATAATTAAAATGTTGCAGGCAAATGAAAAAGTACTTCGGGAAAAGGGTATGCTGTCACTTCCTTCACAACCTGCTGTTACCGGCTTTCAATGGCCGGTAAGCCAGCCTGCAGGCTTCAATGATAATGGCTTTTATGGTATTTCGAATTATGTGGATGAAGATCCTTCAACCGCTATACTTGATTATAATTGTAATAACAGAACATATGATGGACATAAGGGCACTGATATCTTTAACTGGCCTTTCCCTTGGCAAAAGATGGCGCTGAATGCAGTTCAGATAATTGCAGCAGCTCCCGGAACTATCATTGGCAAGAGCGATGGATTTACTGATACCAGTTGTGCGGTGTGCAGTAGTTGCAATTGGAATGCAGTTTATATAATGCAAGCAGATGGCTCTATAGCGTGGTACGGCCACATGAAAATAAATTCACAAACTCCTAAAGCCGTTGGGCAAGCTGTGGCATTGGGTGAATACCTCGGCATTGTAGGAAGTTCTGGAAATTCAACCGGCCCGCATTTGCATTTTGAAGTTTATACAAATAATACATATTCACAGTTAGTTGATCCATGGGCTGGCACCTGCAATGCTCTAAACGGCCTTACAAGTTGGTGGGCGAATCAGCAACCAAATTATGTATCGACTCTAAATAAAATAATGACACATAATCTTCCACCGGCTATGCCTGGGTGTAAGTCTGGTGAAGTGGTGAATGCAAGTGGAAACTTTGTGAACGGGCAAACTGTTTATCTCGCGAGCTACTACAGGGATCAGCAAGCCGGGCAACAGGCAACCCACACAATCTACATACCTGATAACACTGTATATTCTTCCTGGACACAGAATTTCACCACTTACTATTCAGCTTCATATTGGTACTATTCAATTGTGCTGTCTAGTCCTGCACCAACGGGAATGTGGCGATATGAAGTGGCTTACAATGGGCAACCACCTCTTTCAACATACTTCGCCGTAAATACAATGGGCTATACTTTTACAGGAAATGGTAACTGGGATATTGCTACAAACTGGAATAATAACGCTGTTCCTCCTGCAGTTTTGCCCGCCGGCAACGAGATCATAATAAATCCTGTTGCAGGTGGAGAGTGTATACTAAATTCACCTCAAACGATTAGCAGCACTGCAAAAATTACTGTCATCTCCGGAAAGAGCTTTAGGGTTTTAGGAAATCTCGTAGTTCAATAAGATTGATTAAGTTTTTTGTAATGTAGGAATTAAAATTTTATCATGACGCTTCCGTATTTCGTGTCTGCAGGTTTCCAATCAGGTCCATTTTCCAAAAGCCTTATTGCCTGCTCTTCACAGGCTTTGCATGATGATTTGATAACTCTGATATTTGTGGGTCGCCCTTTTTTATTTATTCTAAATGATAGCGAAACTTCACCGGCAAATTGTTTGCCATTTTCATCAGAAATAGGAACGATATTATTCCCTATGTATTGATCGAATCGTTCATTTTTCAAAAGATGTGTAGTTCTGTTTGGAGATATTTCAAGCCCTGCCACTTTTCCGCTTAATGCTTTTGACACGGGAGCATTTTCTTCTTTTTTTCTGCCTTCATCTGCTGACATTGTCTCAACTTCATCAAGATTTGAATCAGCTTTTTTCATTTCAATCGTAGGCTTCGAATCTTCCTTAAGCATAATATTTTTTGATGCATAACCTACAGCCGATGCAACAGCTGTTATGCTGCTATCATTTGACTTAAATAAAAAGTTGCCTGTTGTATCTGTTATCGTTGCTTTCTTATTTTCCTTATCTGTAATTGTTGCCAGTGAAATAGGTTTGCCTTCTTCGTCTATAACTTTTCCTTTAAGTTCATATTCAGAAACTGGTTGGCTTTGATTAACTGATTTCTTAAAATCATTATCGGCATATAAATCATTTTTCGAATTGCTTTCTTCCGGTGGCGCAATAGATTCAGATCTTGCTTTAGGCATTGAAACTTCTTTATCTTTTTGCGCATCCTTTTTTTCAAGAGCAACAATACCATTGCCGGCTTCAATACTGTCGTTCAATGTGGAATCCAATTCATTTATATTTTGTTTGGAGGCCATTGCTTCTCTTTGTGCAAGAGTATTCCCTTTATGATTATTTAAGATGTAAAAGAAATATCCTGCTCCGGCAATGATAATGAACAAGGCAGCTATACGCCACCATTTATTTTCAGTAAATGATGAGATTGAAAAAACATTTTTCTTTTTTCTTTTTTCTTCAAGTCTTTCTTTCAGCTCTGAAATATCAGCTTTAAAATCCGGCGTGTTTACATAACCTTCCAACGCATCAGCAAGAAACGGATCGTCAAGTGCTGCATGTTCCAGTGAATGCATTTCATCTGCTGGCATGGCGCCGGAATAATAACGTTCAAAGTCCGCGGCCGTATATGTTTTATTTGTTTCTTCCATTCCTTATGCTTTTTGCAAAGCCTGTTTTTCCATGCATATTTTTAGATTCCTTCTTCCGTTCTGTATAAAGCTTCTTACTTTATTGATATCTGTATTTGTTGTTTCTGCAATTTCTTTATAACATTTCTCCTGCAGGTAAAATAATTGAACCGCTTTTTTCTGTTCTTCCGGTAATTGTTCAATGCAGCTCTCCATAATGCTAAGATGCTGCTCTTTCTCCATTACATTGTCCAGATGATTATTTTCTGCTAAATGCATAATATCTACATCATTATTTACCGGAATTTTTTTATCGCTGCGTAATTTCATCAGGCAATGATTTTTAGAAAGCTGGTACAGCCACCCTTTAAAGTTTTCTACGTCATATTTTTTGAGCTTGGAGACAAGCTCTTCAAAAATATTGATCACGCAATCTTTGGCATCTTCCGGCTCCTTTATGTATTTCAGGCACACGCCGTAAACCAGCTCCATATAGCGGTTATAAAGTTCGCCAAGTGTATCCATATTGCCATTTTCCCTGAATTGCTGTACAAGTTCGGCGTCACTTTCTGCAGATAATATTTTTTTGATAAATGCCAATGCAATAAAGTTATTCAAATATTTTTCTCAATAGTTTATGTAATTCTTAAAAAAGCTGCATCCTCTCTAAAAATACATTTTGCAACTGCGATAATTCAAAAAATTACCGCATCGCTATCACAAAAAAATTAAACTTTATGAAAAAAATTATTTTATTACTGCTTTTGGGTGTCATTTTAATCGTTGCCTTCAGGAGTAAAACAGAGATTACAATTACAGGAAATATAAAGAATGAAACCGGTGCTTATATTGCCGCCACAGTCAAAGCGGGAGATTCCGCAACTACTGCGGATGTAAACGGAAACTATACCATAACAGTTGATGAAAGTGAAACCTTCATTGTTTTTTCAGCAGTTGGCTACCAGGCTCAGAAGAGGAAAATTAATAAACGAAAGATTATTAACGTAGTATTGAAACAAGCCAATTCCGCATTGCACGATTCAACATTGAATGATATGCTGGTGTCAAAGGAGTACAAACAAAAAAGCGACAAATCTTTGGGCTATGCTTCAGCAAAATTAGCAGGAAGAATAAGTGGTGTCTATACGTCTCCCGCGGTAAGCCAAAATCAATATTATAGGGATGAAGAATACAACACCGAAGAATACAGCAACATTGTTGAAAATGGTTTTCATAAAGTTTCAGATGATCCGCTTTCTACTTTTTCAATTGACGTAGATGCAGCATCATACAGTAATGTACGACGATACCTCAATAGTAATCAACTGCCTCCT
Organism: Chitinophagaceae bacterium; assembly: GCA_036007765.1. Lineage (GTDB taxonomy): Bacteria > Bacteroidota > Bacteroidia > Chitinophagales > Chitinophagaceae > Ginsengibacter. The sequence goes on from DASYOM010000034.1 coordinate 8,070, forward strand.
GCTGGTGCTGTGCGCACCGAGGAGATGATTAATTATTTCAAATATCAATACCCACAGCCAACAGGCAAAGATCCTTTTTCAATCAATACAGAAATAAGCGATTGCCCATGGAATACAAAAAATAAATTGGTGCTGATAGGGTTGCAGGGAAAAAATATTCCTGTTGAAAATTTACCAGCTTCTAATCTTGTTTTTCTAATTGACGTTTCAGGATCCATGATGGATGAAAATAAACTGCCACTTGTAAAGGCATCTATGAAAATGCTTACTGACCAGCTTCGTGAAAAGGATAGGATATCAATAGTCGTTTACGCGGGGAATGCAGGGCTTGTACTACCATCCACGAGCGGAGCTGATAAAATAAAAATTAAAACTGCTATTGATGCATTGGAAGCAGGTGGCTCTACAGCAGGTGGCGAGGGTATTCAGCTTGCGTACAAAACAGCGAAGCTAAATTTCATGGAGGAGGGAAATAACCGGATTATCCTCTGTACGGATGGAGATTTTAATGTGGGCGCAAGCAGCGATGATGATATGGTAAGATTAATAGAAAAAGAACGCAACCAGGGAATTTATCTTACTGTACTTGGCTATGGCATGGGTAATTATAAAGATAGTAAAATGCAACAGCTTGCTGATAAAGGAAATGGTAATCATGCGTACATTGATGGAATAAACGAAGCAAAAAAAGTTTTGGTAAATGAATTTGGCGGCACGCTTTTTACCATTGCAAAGGATGTAAAGCTTCAAATAGAATTCAATCCTGAAAAGGTTGCAGGTTATCGCCTGATTGGTTATGAGAATCGCATGTTAAACAAAGAAGATTTTAACGATGATAAAAAAGATGCGGGCGAATTGGGCAGCGGCCATACCGTAACGGCGCTCTACGAAATTATCCCTGCAGGAGTATCTTCTGAATTTTTGAAAAACGTTGATCAGCTTAAATATCAAACGAACAAAAATAAGAGCAACACCTCGTTCAATGATGAAATACTTACCGTAAAGTTCCGCTACAAAACTCCGGCTAAGGATAACAGTGAGTTGATTGTTCATCCGGTAATTGATAATAAAACTGACATCAGCAATACATCAGATAATTTCCGGTTTGCAACATCTGTAGCTGCTTTCGCAATGCTCCTTCGCAACAGCGAGTACAAGGGCAGCGACACCTACGACAAGGTTTTAAATATGGCAACTGCATCCCTGGGAAATGATGCGGAAGGATATCGTAAAGAATTTGTGTCACTTGTAAAGAAGGCCAGAATGCTGAATGATGATACAGTGAAGAAATAATTTTTTACCGTCGGGCATTATCCCACAAAGACGCAAAGACCACAAAGTATTTTTCTTAGTGGACTTTATGTCTTTGTGGGATTATTTCTTCCACCATTTTAATGGGAACCTGATATCCTTAACGGAACCTACAACCATATCCGGCTTAAAAGCGTAGTTATTTAATTCTTCCTTTTTTGTAATCCCGGATAAAACAAGAATTGTCTTATAGCCCATCTGCACGCCGCCCTGTATATCTGTATCCATTGTATCGCCAATCACTGTCGTATCCGCAGTTTCAAGATTGAGAGTTTTACGTGCCGAGCGCATCATAACGGGGCTTGGCTTTCCAATGGGAAAAGCCTTTATACCACTTGCTTCCTCAATCATAGCTGTGGTCGCAGCAATGCCCAGGTTATTCCATCCCGGTTTTTTGGGCGAGGGATCCCTGTTAGTGGTAATAAATTTTGCACCACCAAGAATCATATCTACAGCTCTTTGTACCATCTCCAGTGTAAAGTTTCTTCCCTCACCCAGCACTACAAAATCGGGCTCTGTTTCAACAAGGCTTAAGCCATTCTCGTGCAAACTGGTTAGCAGCCCTCCCTCGCCCAAAACATACACAGTTCCTTTCGGCGCCTGCTCTGCCAGGAATTTCCCTGTGGCAGTAGCACTTGTATAAACATGATCTTCTGTTACAGCAATCCCAAGCTTTTTTAACTTACGTACTACTTCCAGCTTTGTTCGCTGGCTATTATTTGTCATAAATAAAAATGGGATATCATTTTTCAATAAATAAGAAATGAACGTATCAGCGCCCTGGATCATTTCATCGCCACCATAAATAACACCATCCATATCTATTAATAAACCTTGTTTCATATTAGATAAAATTTAGGTTACGGAAACCTGGTCGTCAAAAAACATCCTTATAAAAGTAGTACATCAAAAAACTTTTTTACAAAAATCTTTATTTTATAAATGGGATGCCCAAAGTGATTCAGTAATATGTCCATAGGTTTAATTCTATATTATGCCCTTATCTCTTGACGGTTATAAAATGGGTGGCTGGATAGAGAATAAACCTCGCCGGGATACATCCGGCTATTGAAACTAAATTGCTTGACGACAACGAAGATGTATTTAAAAATAATTAAATTCATAGCCATAAGAAACTAAATGAAAAAAAATAATCTATTGTGTTTGCTATTGATGATCACAAACACTTTGTTCGCCCAATCAAATAATCCACCTGGTTTGAATTTAATTCGTGCGGATGATTTGAAAAAAGATTTATACGCATTAGCTGGTGCGCATTTTAATGGCCGTTCTGCAGGAACTTTGGATGAGTTAAAGGCTTCTATGTGGCTGGCTGAAAAATATAGGACCATAGGGTTAAAGCCTGCAGGTGATGATGGCACTTATTTTCAATATTTTACCTTGTGGCGAAACCATATAGCTGATAATTCAAGCATACAAATAAATAATACTTTACTTACACTTTGGAAAGATGCTGCTGTTTCACAAATGGCAAACATTTCTTTAGATGCGCCAATTGTATATCTGGGAAATGCTTTAGATGTTGATACTAACGCAATAGACGTAAAAGATAAAGTGGTAGCCATCGAAGCAAATTCTAAAGGAATTAATTTGAATGTTTCTTTACCTACCTGGAGATACAGCAGGTACATTTTTATTAAATATGGCCAGCCTTTATTAAGAAAAGGCGCTGCTGCAATTATTTTTATTGCAGATGATATAGCTGAAAATGCCTGGGCCGATGCCGCGGAAAACTATAAAAGAGGCAGCTATGATATAGAGGGAGGGGCAAATGAAAATGTAACTGCTACGGCTCCGGTTATATGGCTGCACCCCAATGCTAAAAAAGAATTACAGGAAAATACCGGCACGATAAAAGCAAATCTTATCGTTTCCAAATATCCATATCCTTCTGTGAACATCGTTGGTAGGATTACAGGAACAGATGCAAAATTAAAACAGGAATATCTGTTATACAGCGGCCACATAGATGCACATGGCATAAGGAATGCGATCAACAACGATTCAATTTATTATGGGGCTGATGACAATGGAAGTGTTGATGTTGCCATGCTTGCCAATGGGAGAGCCTTTGTAAAATATCCTCCCAGGCGTTCAGTCTTGTTTGTAATCCATGGCGCCGAAGAAAGAGGGCTGCTGGGATCAAGATATTTTTCTGCACACCCTACGGTGCCTCTCAATAATATTGTGGCTGTTTTAAATGGTGATATGATTGGCAGAAATAATACGGATAGCGCAGCTATTTTAGGTGCTATCCCGCCGCATAGAAATTCAACGGAGCTGGTAAATATGGCTTTGGCTGCGAATAAAGAGGGGCCAAACTTTATACTTGATACAACATGGGACGAACCAACACATATTGAAGGGTGGTATTTCAGAAGCGACCATCTTTCCTATTCACGGTTAGGCATACCCGCAATTATGTACACAAGCCTTTTACATCCTGACTATCATACACCGCAGGACAATGCTCAAAATATAAACTATCCTAAATTAAAAAAAATGGCTGACTGGATGTATAGAACAGGTTGGAAAGTAGCCAATGCAGACACGCGACCGGCAAGGGATAAGAACTTTCAACTGGAAAGATAAAAGTACAGGGCTGATGTGCCCGGCGGTTTTATTGGGCTGGCTACTTATGGCGGCAAGGTAATACAGTGGCTTCTGATGTAACTGCTTCCTTTCAAAGAAACGCTATCTTAACTACGGCCTGTGTGGCAGGCTGGCTAAACCCCGAAGAAGAATCAAAATACCTGGAGTGGGTACGCAATTGTTATAAAGATGTATTCAATAAGACCGGCGGTGTTCCGGTTCCTAATATGCAATTGGGCGGATGTATTATAGCACATCCTGATAATGACCTGGCTAATCCGGAGTTTAATAAATCCGGTGTTCCATGGCATACATTGTATTACCAGGATAATTATGCAAGGCTTCAAAAAGTAAAAGCAACATGGGATCCATTAAATATTTTTAAGCACTCACTTTCTGTACAGGCATAGTGCTTTCTGGCACATAGCTAGCGTCATAAATAACAATTAGAAACGCGGGTAACCTACTATGTAATACTTCTATCGTACCTTGTACACTTACATTATTAATATTTATAAATAAAAAATCTATGAAAAAAATTATTGTGTTTTCAACGGCAGCTTTTTTTATACTGGCTGCTTTACCTGCATTTGCTCAAACTTATAAAACAGTTGCTGATACAGCTGCTCTTAATGCAGAATATACGAAGGTGTCCCATGATATTACTGACTTGAGTGCAAAACTGGATAAAGCTAAAAGTGACCAGGAAGATGATACAAAAAAAGCAAATAATGCCAGCTCTGATGCACAAAGCACTGCTTCCAGTGCAAGCGATAAGGCAGAGAAGTCAATTGACGGAAGTGTTAAGCAGGCAAAAAGAGCAAAACGTGAGGCAAGGCGATCAGTAAGAGATGCTAAAGATGCAAGGCATGCACAGGGCAATCTTAGTGATTCCAATAAAAAAGTAGCTAACCTAAGTGCCGACCTGGAAAAGAAGAAGGAAAGACTAGAAGAACTTGATAAAATGCGTGCATCAATAAATGGTATTCAGCAATAGAAGTAATTGTATTTTATTTTTTTTGAAGATTAACATACTGCGTGTAACCTGGTAGTTAGCTTTTCACTTGTTTGGTGTCGCCTATATGGGCAGAAATTTTACATGCTGGCCAATGAAATTTGAATGTTTATTCATCATTCGCAAACACCCTTGTAAGTTTTAATTTGCTAACGGTGCTAACTATAAGTGGAAATTTTTCAACAACAACATTGCTCTGCTCGAGCCCAAAACCTCTTTCTTCGCTAAGGCTTTTGTCCTTTATCCAAAGCTGTAATCTTATTATCAGTTTTTCAAAAAATGGCAATTCATTATCCTGGGATAAAAACTTTTCCATTACAATAAATTGAAAATCGCCTAAAACATTATTGCGTTGTAAATTTTCGTAGCGGCTTAATACATTCACTTCTTTATTGGTAACCATATCCTCCACTACTTTTTTGAACATAAGATTAAGGCGTGGCTCCATTCTGAATCCCAGCCTGAATTCAATGCGGATAATCTCGTTGGGAATAATAGTTTCAACTGTATAGTCTGAAGTATATGGATCATCAAGTGTATCAACATGTACGAACCAATAAATATCAGCACGCTTCGGTTTCCTGTTTAAAATAGAATAGATGATCTTATGTTCTATTTCTTTTGGATTATTGGCACTGGTTAGATAAACGAGATGCGTGGCATATTTGGGAATAGATTTATCGTTACTAAGTTCCTGGAGCAAGGAAAGATATTGCTCCAATCTTACAAATTCTATATAACGGTTTTTAATTTTTCTTGCCCTATACCAGACATACATTACAGATAACAGTGCACCGCCAACAATTACTGTTACGAAACCACCATGAGGAAACTTATTAAGATTCGCGATTAAAAAGCTCATTTCAATTGTCAGATAAACCGCCAGGTATAAAAATACGAATGGCTTTCGCACTCTTTTTATGACTAAAAAATTTGAAAATAATATCGATGTTGCCAGCATGCAAAGTGTTATGGCAAGTCCGTAAGCAGCCTCCATATTTGACGAACTTCTAAAGTAAAGAGTTATTCCCACGCAACCAATAAATAACATGGTATTAATGCCTGGTATAAATAACTGGCCTCTTGCCTCCGTAGGATAATTAATTTTCAATTTTGGCCATAAGTTCAGGCGCATGCTTTCGCTTATAAGTGTGAAAGAGCCGCTTATTAATGCCTGGCTTGCGATAATGGCGGCAATGGTTGCAATTACAATTCCTATAATTTTAAACCAGCCGGGCATTACGCCATAGAAAGGATTGAAGCCATCATCAATAATTGCTTTTGTAAAAATTTGGCCTGTATGATGGGAAAGCAACCATGCTCCCTGGCCAAGATAATTTAAAAGAAGGGCAGACTTTACATATATCCATGAAACCCGGATATTGTCTTTCCCGCAATGGCCAAGATCGCTATACAATGCCTCTGCACCGGTAGTACATAAAAACACAGCACCCAGTAGCCAGAACCCATCCGGATATTGTGTTAAAATATGAATTGCATAATATGGATTGAAAGCCTTAAAAATATATAAGGCATCAAATAAATGTGCAAAGCCCAGTATAGCCAGCATTAGGAACCAAATAAGCATGATAGGGCCAAACATTTTGCCAATGGATGCGGTTCCAAATTGCTGCGAAAAAAACAAGAGGATTAGAATTCCTATAACAATATAAACTACCGTTGATTCACCTATATTCCGGAATAAATGAATTTGGTGTAATCCTTCAACAGCAGAAGTTACGGAGATAGGAGGGGTGATCATACCGTCAGCAAGTAAAGCAGCGCCGCCAATTATAGCAGGAAACACAAGCCATTTTTTTTGCCTCCTTACCAGAGCGTATAAAGAAAATATTCCACCTTCTCCCCGGTTGTCTGCCTTCAAGGTCAGAATTACATACTTCACAGTTGTTTGCAATGTGAGTGTCCAGATGATGCATGATAATCCTCCCAGGATAAGTTCCTGTGTAATTATTTTATCTCTTATAATTGCATTTAAAACGTAGAGGGGGGAAGTGCCTATATCTCCGTAAATAATACCCAGTGCAATAAGTAAGCCGGCGCCGGTTACTTTATTCAGGTCTTTTTTCAAAAAAAATTATTTAAACTTTTACAATGCTCATTATACAAACGTAAAAAGACTTTACAAATTTCGCTTTGTATTAATTAGGAATGGCACCAAAAACAAATCTTTATAAAATCCTTATATGTATCATCATGAATTTTACATAACACTTATAAATAGCGGTTTACTTTTGTACCTGTTATGGAGCTTTTTATAAATAAGATAAGTAAACCAAGCCAACTGCTGATAAGCCTGAGTGTAGTATGCGTTATTTCTGCATTATGTTATTCCCTGTCAGTTTACCTGGATTATAAAGTTGTGGCTTTCATTTTACTGCTTACCGTTTCAATTGCGGCTGTATTATTTGATATTATTCCCGTCTTCGCTACTGCTATATTAAGCGCCTTAATCTGGGATTATTTTTTTATTCCTCCTCATTTTACTTTACAGGTAGGGTCTACAGAAGATTCTATTTTATTGCTGATGTATTTTGTAATTGCATTAGTTAATGCAGTGCTTACTTATAAAATAAGGCAAATAGAAAAGATTGCCAGGGCCAAAGAAGAAAAAGCAAATACTGTGAAGTTGTATGATACACTATTAAATTCTCTCTCTCATGAGCTTAGAACACCCATTGCTACCATCATTGGTGCGACCGATAACCTTCAATCAAACAACCGGAACCTTACAGCGGCAAATAAGGAAGACCTCATTTCAGAAATATCCAAAGCATCTTTTCGACTCAACCAACAGGTGGAAAATCTATTAAGCATGTCGAGGCTTGAGTCCGGTTTTCTGAAACCTAAAAAAGACTGGTGCGATATTATTGAAGTAATATACGATGCTGTGAAAAGGATTGAGGAGAATAATATTTCACAACAGATCGCCATAAATATAAATCCTGATATTCCTTTTTTTAAACTGGATAAAGCAATGATGGAACAAATTATTTACAATCTTGTAAACAATGCCATACAGTATACCACGCAGAATAGCAGGATAGACATCATTGCTCACTGCCATGCAGATGTATTAGAGTTAATTGTAGAGGACAATGGTAAGGGATTTCCAGCAGAGGAGATAGATAATGTTTTTAATAAATTTTACCGGCTAAAGAATACAAAAACCGGTGGTACCGGTTTGGGCTTATCAATAGTAAAAGGGTTTACAGAAGCGATGGGTGGATCTGTGCATTTGCAAAATCTGAGCACCGGTGGTGCAAGATTTACCATAAGTATTGCTGCAAAAACATCTAATTTAAAAAGCATCAAAAATGAATAAGGCGGAGGTATTAATTATTGATGATGAAGCGCAGATCCGAAAGCTTTTGGAGATAACCCTGCAGAGCAATAATTATACTGTGAACCAGGCTGATACTGCAAGAAACGGGTTGATCACTGCAGAAAATCACCCGCCGGATATGATCATTCTTGATCTTGGATTACCGGATGAAGACGGGCAATCCGTTCTTCAAAAATTAAGAGAATGGTATACAAATCCTGTTTTAATTCTTTCTGTAAAAAATAGTGAGGAAGAAATTATCAGAGCGCTGGATAATGGAGCGAATGATTACCTGGTAAAGCCTTTCCGAACGGGTGAATTATTAGCACGTATCCGTTCTGCTTTGCGCCATTCAGCTGCTGATGAAGGCGGCACAAGTATTACATGCGGCGAAATAACAATTGACCTCGAAGCAAGGAGCATAAAGAAAAATAACGAGTCCATTAAACTCACTGCGACAGAATATAGGTTGCTCTCTGTACTGGCAAAAAATGAAGGCAAAGTAGTAACGCATCAATATCTTTTACGTGAAATTTGGGGACCGGGTTATATCAATCAATCCCAGTATCTAAGAGTTTTTATTGCTCAGCTTAGAAAAAAAATTGAGAGAGATGCAAACCGTCCTGAATATATTATTACTGAATCTGGTATCGGTTACCGTTTTGTAAGCAAGCAGGATTATTAAAATTAATCCAAAGATGATATTAGGCAGTTTGGGTTATTGTTTTTTTATATAATTAATCTAATAATAAAATTTATGATTGAGGAAAAAAAATAATATCGGCTCAATGATTGATTTATTCATCATCCGGAAATAAACGGGTAAGCTTTAATTTGCTAACGTGAGAAACAATAAGGGGAAATTTTTCAAGCGTTACATTGCTCTGCTC
>DASYOM010000035.1:0-16468 GCA_036007765.1 Chitinophagaceae bacterium
ATATAAGGTTAAACAATAGACCAACTTTAACCTTCTCGATTTCAGGCGCTATTGTTCTATTTTCCGTATCCAGACTCAATATCTTAAAATACATCGTAAAATTAAATACCTTTCATTCTTCTGATGCGGTTGCTTCAACAACAACTTTATTTAAGCGTTTTGCTAACGGGAAAAGCAGAAGGCCGGCAACTAAAGCAGCTATAACGCTAATACCAAAAAAAACAGCTTTATTATCAAACTTGTCCCAAAAGCCGGCTAATATACCCGATATTTTACCTCCCAAAGATGTGGTAATGAACCATCCGCCCATCATCAAAGCCGTTAACCTTCGGGGAGCAACCTTTGATGTAAGTGACAACCCCACAGGGCTCACACATAATTCGCTTATTGTAAAGACACCATAGCTGGAGAATATCCACCAGCTTGAAACTTTGTTTTGATAAATATCTGTTGATAAGCAAGCAAATACCATTACTAAGGAAGATAAGCCTGCAATTATGGTTCCCCACGCAAACTTACTGGGTGTTGAAAGTTCTTTACCTCGGGCTTTCAGGAAGCCGAAAAAGCCGACGACTAATGGCGTTAAAACAATTATCCAAAAAGGATTTATAGATTGATAAATTTCTGTGGATATTAATTTTAAATCTTTTCCTGGTGGAGGATACTTATCTTTTTGCAAATTCTGAAAATATAGGTCAGTACCCTGCTTTGTCATAACATTTCCTTTTGCATCAGCCTGTGCACGAAACTGGTTATCCACAACCGGTATTTCGGTTGGTTGCGTACCTACTGTTTCAAGAAAAGCAAAGGGTTTTAATACAGGTTGAATTACTTTAGGAGCTTCACGATCTGTGTAGGTTTGTGCCCAAAGGGTTAATGCAGTTGAGTTTTGGTTATAGATATTCCAGAAGATAATTGAAACGCCAAATAATATATATAACGTGCTGATGCGTTTTTTTTCAAAACCGGTTGCACGATTCCATAAGCTGAAATAAAAGAAAATAATAGGTACACATGCAAATATGAATGCATCGTTAGAATCAGAACCCATAATGTTTCCGGGGATAATCCATCCGATTGCTCCGGCTATAAGAGCGGGTAAAAAAACATACAAGCTTATTTTTGAAATCGGCATATCTTCTTTCTGAACAGGTTTTATAACATCTGCATGTTTTACATACCTCAAACCCAATGCAAACCAAATCAATCCTAATACCATCCCAAAACCGGCTGCAGCAAAAGCATAACCCCATGAATAATTATTTCGCAGAAAGGCAGCAACAAAATTGCATACAAAAGCCCCGATGTTTATGCCCATATAGAAAATGTTATAAGCAATATCCTTTCTTGGCTTTAGATCGGGCCTGTTATAAATGTTGCCTAATAACGTACTGATGTTTGGCTTAAAGAAACCATTACCGATTATAGCGCAAAATAATCCTGCATACATTACCATATCAGTGCCGTTAAGAGCAATTAAAAAATAACCAAGTGCAAGTAAAGAACCGCCGAGAAAAATTGATTTTGTATAACCGAGGTACCTGTCTGCAATTAAACCACCGATAAATGGTGTTAAATAAATAAGCGCAACATAACTGCCCACAATACTTACAGCTGCTACATTATCCAAACCACGGCCGCCATGCCCCACCGTATCGGTTAAGTACAACAAAAAAATTCCAACCATTAAATAGTATCCGAAACGCTCCCACATTTCAGTAAAGAAAAGTACATATAAGCCTCGCGGATGTTTGCCTTTCGTTATATCAGTATTAGCAGAAATTGTTTGGCCTTGCATAGTTCCTTTTTTTTTTGATATTAAAGCAGTTTAATAATTTGTAAAGTACTGATAAATTTTGTTTGGCAAAATTCAATTTTAAGAAAATCATTATCTCATTCCCTATTTCTTGATGAATGGAAAGGATTTAAAATCCTTAATCCATAACTTGCAGGCTCTTTTCTCATAAAGCTAAAATTCTTTTTCTTGAAAATTCTTATTCTCGGCTCCGGCGGACGTGCACATGCTTTTTGCTGGAAGATTAGCCAAAGTGAACTTTGCTCTCAATTATTTATTGCCCCCGGCAATGCCGGCACTTCTCAATATGGTAAAAACATAAATATTGATATCTCCGATTTTAAAATAATTAAAAATATATGCATAAGTAATAAAATAGATCTTGTGCTCGTAGGGCCGGAAGAACCGCTTGTAAAAGGGGTTTATGATTTTTTTAAAAAAGATAGGGAACTACAGGATATAATAATAACAGGGCCTTCGGCAGAAGGCGCAAAACTTGAAGGGAGTAAAGCATTTGCGAAAGCATTTATGGAAAGGCATAACATTCCCACTGCTGCCTACAAAGAATTTTCTGACGAGACATTTGAAGAAGGCCTTAATTACATTAAAAGTCACGAACTTCCTGTGGTCCTGAAAGCAGATGGGCTTGCAGGTGGCAAGGGGGTGATTATTTGCAATAATTATGTTGAAGCGATGGGGGAATATGAGCTTATAATTCAAAAAAGCAAATTTGGGGACGCAGGAAAGATAATGGTTGTAGAAAAATTTTTAGACGGTATTGAAATGAGCGTTTTTATACTTACTGACGGTAAAGGCTATGTGCTTTTTCCCGAAGCTAAAGATTATAAAAAAATCATGGAGGGCGATACAGGCCTTAATACTGGAGGAATGGGTGCTGTAAGCCCGGTACCATTTGCCACTGATATTTTCATGGAAAAAGTAAAAGAAAAAATTATTGAACCAACTATTAAAGGACTTCAGCAGGAAAATATAGACTATAAAGGTTTTGTTTTTTTTGGGCTTATAAAAGTAAATGATGAACCAATGGTAATTGAATACAATTGCCGAATGGGCGATCCTGAAACGGAAGTAGTATTATTAAGGCTAAAGAATGATCTTTTAAAATTGCTTATAGCTGCAGACACACAACAATTGCACCTGGAGAAAATTGAAATAGATAAGAGATCTGCTGCAACCATCGTGGCCGTAAGTGAGGGGTATCCACTTGAATATAAAACAGGTTTTAGAATAGATTTTGGCTACCTTGAAAATCCACATCTTAAAAAACATATTCAGGCTGATGGTGGTGTAATGGTATTTCATGCAGGTACAAAAGAAGAAAATGGTGAAGTGATTACTAATGGCGGAAGAGTGCTCGCCGTCTCCTCGCTTGCAGAAACACTTTCAGATGCAATCGATAGATCAAAAGAGATTCTGGAACAAATACATTTTGAAGGAATGTATTATAGAAGTGATATAGGATATGAATTTATTCAATAATCTTCTATATATAATTTCTGATTATACTTTTTACAGGTATTACATCTTTTTATTCTAATATACTAAATGGAAGCTTGAAGCGTTTTCAAAGAACTGCCTGCATTGAATAATATAAGGGCTTGTGTACTCATCTAAAATATTAAATCGGGTATAGTGAATCCTAAATCGTTTTGCGGGTTGTTAATTCAAATTATTTCCTACAACTTTGCATCCATTAATAATTTTTCAATATCATATCCTCTAAGATGGGCCTCTTTAATTTTTTTACACAGGAAATAGCAATTGACCTTGGAACCGCAAATACCCTTATTATTCATAACGATGTTGTTGTAGTAAATGAACCATCCATTGTTGCGTTAGACCGGAATAATCCAAAAAATATATTAGCGGTTGGCAAAAAAGCATTGATGATGCACGAAAAAACCCACGAGAGTATAAGAACTGTTCGACCCTTGAAAGATGGTGTTATCGCTGATTTCAATGCCGCGGAGCTTATGATTAGGGAAATGATTAAAAAGATATATCCCAAAAAACCCTGGTTCCCCCCAAGTTGGCGTATGATGATTTGCATCCCAAGCAGTATCACAGAGGTTGAAAAACGTGCGGTGAGAGATAGCGCGGAACAGGCCGGAGCTAAGGAAGTCTATCTGCTTCATGAACCAATGGCAGCCGCACTCGGTATTGGAATAGATGTTGAGGAGCCTGTAGGAAATATGATTATCGATATAGGTGGGGGCACTACCGGCATCACTGTCATTGCCTTAGCAGGCATTGTATGCGATCAATCAATACGTATTGCCGGCGATGAGTTCACCGCCGATATAATGGAAGCTTTACGCCGGTATCACAGTCTGCTTATTGGTGAGCGCACCGCAGAACAAATCAAAATACAGATCGGTTCAGCCATGAAAGATATTGACAATCCGCCTGAAGATATGCCTGTTAATGGCAGAGATCTGGTAACTGGTATCCCCAAGCAAATAATGGTAAGCTACCAGGAAATTGCCGAGGCTCTTGATAAATCAATATTTAAAATAGAAGAAGGAATTTTGAAGGCATTGGAAACAACACCACCGGAACTGGCATCCGATATTTATCGTCGTGGAATGTACCTCACCGGCGGCGGCGCCTTGCTAAGGGGCCTTGATAAAAGGTTAGCCGCAAAAATTAAATTGCCCGTTCATATAGCCGACGATCCTCTTAAGAGTGTAGTAAGAGGTACTGGTCTTGCATTGAAACATTACGACCGCTATCCCTTCGTTATGCGTTAAGGCCTATTACCGGCGAAGGGCTGAATACTCCTTGAAAATTATGTATATTTCAAATTATCTTGTAAAACCTTCCTGCATCAATCGGGATGGAGAAGTATATTATGCGTAATATTTTTATTTTCATCAGGATTTATTTTAATTTTCTTTTCTTTCTATTCCTTCTTGGGATTTCTTTCTTCATGCTTTTTAATTATAATCGTTATCATCACGCCGTGTACTCTGGTGTTGCTAACGAAGTTACCGGTAGTATAAGCAAGCAATACAATACGATTGAATATTATTTTCAATTAAAAAGAACAAATGATTCCCTGGTAAAAGCAAACGCGGTTTTATACAATAAGCTAAAAGAGGATTTTGACATACCTGATACTGCATCAAAGCTTTCAATAGATACTCTAAAAATTGATTCAGTTCTTCAATTTAGAAGATATCAATACATGCAGGCAAAAGTTGTAAGCAATTCAGTAAGCCAGCCAAATAATTTTATTCAAATTCACAGGGGGTCATCACAGGGTATAACTCCTGATCTTGGAGTTACTGATGCAAACAATGCAGTAGTAGGAACCGTTATGGACGTAAGTAATAATTTTGCAATTGTAATGAGCCTCCTTCACGGGCAAAGTAATATAAGCGCTATGCTAAAAAAAAGCGGGGAAACTGGTAGCATAATTTGGGAAGGTAAAGAGACCAATATTGTAAACTTAAAAGATATTTCAAAAGCGACAAAAATAGCCAAAGGCGATACTGTAATAACCAGTGGCTATTCTGACAAATTTCCATATGGTCTTCTAATTGGAACTGCGCAAGAAATTATAAACGATAAATCAAGCAGCACTTATACAATAAAAGTAAAAACTGCAGTCAATTTTTATAATCTTCAATATGTGTATGTTATAAATAATCTTCAAAAAGAGGAAGCCCGCGAGCTTTTAAATAAAGTGAAGAAAAGAAATGAGTAACCTGGTAAAAAATATTGTGCGTTTTTGTCTTTTTATATTATTGCAGGTTTACGTACTCAATAACGTGCCTCCATTACATCATCTTGTTACTCCATATCTCTATTTTCTGTTTATACTTTGGCTACCTTTTAAAATGGGCAGAAAGAATGCAATGATATTGGCCTTCCTGCTTGGTTTCGTGCTGGATTGCTTTACAAAAACCTATGGTCTTCACGCAGCGCCATGTGTGTTTATCGCTTACTTCAGGCCTTTTCTTATTAACGTACTTATATCGCAGGAAGGTGCCGAAAGTAATTACAATGAGCCTTCAATAAAAAGCATGGGCTTTACCCCTTACTTTACTTATATATCTATACTAACACTTGCGCATAATTCACTACTTTTCTTTCTCCAGACCCTTCAAACAGGTGGGTATTTTTATTTTATAATAAAGACCTTACTGTCAACAGCATTAAGTCTCTTATTGATCTTTTTAACAGAATTATTATTTGCAAGAAAACAAAGATTTAGAACTAATACAGTGTAGACGTATTATTTTTGTAGAAGTTTCCGTTTTACTTTCGCGATCTCCCTAAAATCACTTTATATCTGTGCCTGCATTTCATCAGTCCCGCAAAAATTTAATTATAATCCTGTTTATAACGATGGGGATCATAATTATTGGACAGCTTTTTAATTTACAAATATTAAATACAAAATATTCAATCCTTGCAGATGTGCAAGGAAAATTCAGAAAGGTTGTTTACCCGGATAGGGGCATTTTATTCGATCGGAAAAACAGGGCAATCTTACGCAATACTGTTATTTATGATCTAATGGTAACACCCGGGAAAATAAAAGGAATGAACCTTGATACAACGGCTCTATGTCATATTTTAGAAATTGACACAGCAGAGTTTAGAAAAAGAATTCTTACAGCAATACTAAAAAACAGGAGCTATAGAGTATCGGTGTTTGATGCTTCACTTCCACTTCAAAAAATAGCAAGGTTGAATGAAAGTATGTACAAGTTTGTGCCAGCATTTTACCTGCAGGAAAGACCTGTACGTGATTATCCTTTTGATGCTGCCGGTAACATACTCGGCTATTTATCAGAAGTGGACTCCTCCTTTCTAAAAAGGCATGAAGGAGAGGGGTATCAAATGGGCGATTATGCAGGTAAGACCGGCCTGGAGCGCAGCTATGAAAGAGTTTTGATGGGCCAAAGGGGAATTGAATTCTGGAAAAGAGATAATAAAAACAGGCTTACTGAAAAACTTGATAAAGGTAAATATGATACAGCTGCAATTCCCGGTCAAAACATGCACATGGCTCTTGATATTGATTTGCAAAAATTGGGTGAGCATCTTATGGAAAATAAAATAGGCGCCATAGTTGCGATCGATCCTAAAACTGGTGGAGTCCTTGCTATGATTAGCAGCCCTACCTATAAGCCTGATCTTCTTGCAGGATCAGAAAGGAAAAAAAATTTTGCTGAACTTTTTTTAGATCCTAGAAAGCCGATGATCAATAGAACAGTCAATGCATATTATTCTCCCGGCTCTACCTTTAAAACATTGCAAGGACTTATAGGTCTTCAGGAAGGTGTAATAACAACAGGTACAAAATTTTTATGTACAGGTGCTTTTTATGGTTGTGGAAAACCAATGGGCTGCCTTGATCCGGGATTTTTTAATTTAAAACAGGCGATTACTGTTTCCTGCAATACATATTTTGCTAATGTTATGCAGCGCACTATCAATAATCCAATTTATGGCTCTGTAGATAGCAGCCTTAAAGTATGGGACAGTTATATGTATGCATTCGGCCTGGGTCATAAACTTGGTGTTGATATACCTTCTGAAAAGTCGGGTTTAATACCGACCCCAAAAACATACAACAAAATTTATGGAGACGGCCATTGGAATTTTTGCACGTTTCGTTCTGTCAGCATTGGCCAGGGTGAAGTGGATGTAACACCGGTGCAGGTTGCTAATGAAATGGCTTACCTGGCAAATAAAGGCTGGTATATAACGCCACACCTTGTTGATTCAATAGATGGTGGAGATACTTTTAGAATGCTTGATTCATTTAAAATAAAACATAGGGCCCTTACTATACCAGATACAATATTTGAAGCCGTCCACGATGGAATGCAGGGTGTAATGGAAACAGGGACAGGATCTGCTGCAAAAGTACCTGGGATAATTGTTTGCGGAAAAACCGGTACTGTTGAAAATTATTATAAAGGAGTGAAACAAAAATCACATGCGTTTTTCGCTGCTTTTGCGCCACGGGAAAATCCTCGTATAGCCATAGCAGTTATATGTGAGAATGCCGGCTTCGGCGCAAGTTCAGCAGCGCCCATTGCAAGCCTTATGATTGAAAAATATTTAAAAGATTCTATAGCAGGTGATGAAAGGAAAGCAAAGGTTGAAGTATTATCAAAACTTAATCTTATGCCTGCACGCATTTACCAGGAAATTCGATACCGGGATTCATTAATGCATTCAAAAGATACTTCTTATATGCTTGAAAAAGGATATATCAAATCTTTGAAAGATAGTATGGGAATAGAAAATGATGATGAAACTGAAGCCTTGGAAAAATTAAAAAATTCCAAGCAAAAAGAAAAAATAATTACTGACACTTTGCCTCCAAAGAAGAATGATACTATTCCAAAACAAAGTATAGAAGGTGTATTGCCGGAAACCCAGAAAAAAGTAAGAATTGTTGATTCTTTAAAATAAAATAATCATAGTACATTAATTAAATGCGTAGCGAAAATGTAATAACTAAAGGAGTTGATTGGGTATTAATATGGATGTATATCCTATTTATTTCCCTTGGTGTATTATGTATTTTTTCAGTAGAATATCACAATAATGAAGATATTTTTAAAAACATAATCGGACTAAAGAAAAATTATTCAAAGCAATTATTATTTATAGGCATCTCTGCAGTAATCGCAATTTTCATTTTACTTACTGACAGTAAGTTTTTTACTGCAACTTCAAATATCGGCTATGTATTCGGTATCATTCTTATGATGGCAACTTTTGTGTTTGGTAAAAATATCAATGGATCAAAATCATGGATTCCATTAGGGTTTTTTAACCTGCAACCTGTTGAAACCTGTAAAATATTCGCCGCTCTTGCGCTTTCAAAATATTTATCCCGAATGGAAACAAATTTTGAAAAACCAAGATCACAATTAATTGCCGCAGCCATCGTATTAACACCTGCAGTTTTTTCAATATTACAAAATGAAACGGGCCTTGCCCTGGTATATTTTTCTTTCCTGATCCCAATGTACAGGGAGGGATTGCCACCGGTTTATCTTATCATTGGGTTTTCATTTGCAATACTTGTAGTAGCAACTATTTTAGTTGAAAAAAACACGTTGGCAATAATACTTACAGTAATCGCTATAATTTCCGTTTATGCAATGAGGCGAGCAATCCGGCGTGATAAAGGCCTTCTACTAATGATTGCAGGTTTTTGGATTTTATGTGTAAGCATTCAAAGATTTGCAGTACCATATATTTTTAAACACGTACTTCAGCCGTACCAGGTAGAAAGAATATTGAACACCTTCGGTGTAGATTATGTACCGAATGATAATGCTGATGCTCAAAAGCTTGATGAACAGAAAGAGAAAGAACTTGCCAATACCAAAAGATTAAAAAAAGCTAAGGAAAACTATAATGTAAAGCAATCAAAAATTGCCATAGGCTCAGGAGGGTTGATGGGAAAAGGTTTTTTAAAAGGAACCCAAACCCAGGGAGATTTTGTACCTGAACAACATACAGATTTCATATTTACATCTGTAGGTGAAAACTTTGGATTTTGGGGAAGTAGCCTGGTAATTATTCTCTACATGCTTTTACTCTTTAGAATTATTTTCCTGGCTGAACGACAGAGAAGTACTTTCAGTAGGGTGTATGCATACAGTCTTGCAGCAATTTTCTTTTTTCATATTTCTATAAATATCTGCATGACCATTGGGCTTGCGCCAGTAATAGGGATAACTTTGCCATTAATGAGTTATGGGGGCTCTTCTTTATTAACCTTTACAATTTTAATTTTTATACTGGTACGGCTAGATGCCGACAGGCAAATGGTTTTACGATAAACTGCAAAAGATTTAATGGGAATGATTGCTAAAAAACTTTACATCATTCTGCATTGCGGTTTTTGTGAAATTAAAAACAATTTGTGTTATGAAGATATTTCCATTGAGCGAAGGGTCGTTTACTGTTGATCAATCAAAAAAATTTATCCCATTTCAAGTCGAAAAAGATGATCTGAAACAAAGATCAAAGACCAGTCTGCTTGTAGAAATTCAACCATTCGCAGTAGTCACTTCAAAGGATATTTTATTATTTGATACCGGCCTCGGTTTTGCAGGGCCCGATCAACAATTGCAAATTCATAAAAACCTGGATTCATATGGTATAAATTCTTCTGACATTAGTAAAGTGCTGCTTTCTCATTTGCATAAAGACCATTCAGGCGGAATTACTATTCATGATAAAAGTAAACTAAGTTTTGAAAATGCAGATTATTATATCAATCAAAATGAATGGAACTATGCATTTGAAAAAGGTTTCCCTTCTTATTTGACCGATGATTATTTGTCGATTAAAAATAGCAATCAAATAAAATTTACAAATGGAGATGGTATTGTTGATGAGTATATACATTACTACTTGACAGGCGCACATTGCCCTTACCACCAGGTTTTTAAAATAGAAGAAAACAATGAGATAATTTTTTTTGGCGGAGATGTAGCTCCTCAACTTCAACAAATGAAAAATAGATTCAAGGCAAAATATGATTATGATAGCGCTAAAGCAATGGAATTAAGAAGAGAATGGTGGAAGCAAGGAGAGGAAGAAAACTGGACATTTTTATTTTACCATGATATTAAATACCCAATTCACAAATTTTAATACAACATAAAAAAAGGCCTGCCCTGAAAAGGGCCGGCCGTTGCTAACCTATGAAAAACACCTAAGCACAAAAATAGGAAAAATTTAATTTCTCCAACTTTTAGTTGCTTGAATAATTAAAATCAATGAAATTATTTACCCGATTGTTCGAATTTATTTATTTATCTACGAAGGTTATTTAGTCTCTGGGCTTGCCGGTCTTTAAGACGGCGTATTAATACCGAACGAAAATCTCTCTCAGCGTTAAAAAGTTTATTTAATCTTTGCTGGCCTATTACTTTTTCAAATGAAGGCTTAAACTTTTTGCGGATGTTGAGCAGCTTTTCCTCGTTATCTAATGCATCGCCATTTCTATTGTTAGCCTGCACGCCCCGAATTTCCTGGTCATATTGATTATAAACAGGCCAAAATTTCTGAGCTTCATCTGCAGTGAGATCAAGCTTTTGAGTTATAAAAGCAATTTTCAAAGCCTGTATTTTTTCTCCTCTTGGATCATTTTCATCCTGAGCATAAAGTACCGTAAGGCCAGAAAAGAAAATAGTTAATATGAGTACAAATTTTTTCATTATTAATTTTTTAATTTGAATTCTGTTTTTGATCAATTTTATCCAGATATGAATTCAATGTATTTTCATCGTTCAGATAGTCTGCCTGTGCCGGCAATTCGGTTACATCAATATTATTTAAAAGAACATCGTTGTCAAGTACGCTTCCGGTATTTTCAAGATATTTAATTATGTCATCATCGCTTAACTTGGCAATCCCTGCATCCAGTTGCTGTTCAGTTTTAAACTGAAAAGATTCTTTAACATAACCGGCAATTTCAGTAGGAGGATTTCGCTGGTTTGATGAATTATTAAATATTTGCAGGGAACTAATTGCGATAATACCCGTTACTGCTGCAGCCACTGCAATTTTCAACCAGGAATTATGTGGCTTCATAGCCACAATTTTAGCTGAAACGGGCTTTACTTTTCTAAGAATATCAATTGCGGAATATTCAAAATACCCCTCAGGAACTGTAAACACATTTTCATTCTTCAACGAATAAAGCAGTGGAGAAAGATTGCGTAAGTCTTCATCCCCTGTCTCAGGATATAATTGTTTTATTTTTGATGAAATATTTGTGCTTAAGAAATCAAAATATCCCTCAGGAACTGTAAACACATTTTCATTCTTTAACGAATAAAGCAATTGAGAAAGATTGCGTAACTCTTCATTCGCTGTTTCAGGATATAGCTGCTTAATTTTTGCTAAAATATTTGTACTTAAAGTCTCGAAATATCCATCGGGCACCTTTTGTAAGTTTGTTTTATTAAAAACAAATTCATCCTGTGTATTGAATATAGCAAAGCTGGATAAATGTTCACTTAGATTATTAAAGTAGCCTTCCGGCACCTGGAAAACATTTATTTTCTCCATTCCTGCTAATAAAGGAGCTACCTCTTTAAGTTCATTCAATATTTCATGCGAATTATTCATTACGCTTTGTCTGACTGTTAAGTGTACAAAAAGTTTAATTATTAAGTATAAATTCTTCTATCTTTTTTGCCGCATGATGGTAGCTGGCTTTCAGAGCACCTTCGCTTGTATCAAGCACCTTACTCATTTCTTCATAAGGCATTTCATCGTAATACCTTAAGTTAAATACGATTCGTTGCTTTTCAGGCAGTTTTTGAATTCCAAGCTGAAGTTTCCACTCAAGCTTATTTGCATCAAATCCAGTGTCACTTTTCAGTTGATTACTTAAGCCATTCTCAACATCACTTAGTGATACCAAATTTCTTTTTTTCTGTTGAGCAATAAAGGTGAGGCATTCGTTAGTAGCTATGCGGTAAAGCCATGTATAAAGCTGGCTATCTTCCCTGAAATTTTCCAGGCCTTTCCAAACCTTGATAAACATATTTTGCAACACATCATTGGCGTCATCATGATTGATCACCATTCTTCTTATGTGCCAATATAATTTTTCCTGGTACTTTTTTATAATACTTGTAAAGGCTTGCTCCTGTGTTGCCGGATCCTTAAAACTTAGTAAAAGTTCCTGATCGTCTGCCTGGTGAGTCATGTTTTATATTTATCTCGGCGCAAAAATAGAGAAACCTTGAGTAAGACAAAGTTGTTTATGTAAAGTTTAATCCTTGCGCTGTTGACATGTTATAACCATTAATTTTAGCAGAAGAAACTATTCTTCAAATCACAACTATTTAAAAGCAGAAAATATAAACAACGCAGATTTTTTAATGTAAAATCCATTACTTTTGCCGCCCCAAAAGCGCATGTGGTGAAATTGGTAGACACGTCAGACTTAGGATCTGATGCCGTAAGGTGTGGGGGTTCGAGTCCCTCCATGCGCACACTCACAAATGTATTTTTTGCAAGGAAAATTCTAACCCCGTTCCTGAAACGGGTAATAAAACAAAGATTAATGGCAACGATTACAAAAGAAAGTATAGGCGATCTTCATGATAAGTTAACGGTAAAAGTTTCTAAAGAAGATTATTACCCATCATTTGAAAAAGCAATAAAAAATTATAGTAAAAAAGCTAATATTCCGGGATTTAGGAAGGGGATGGTGCCTGCAGGCATAGTTAAGAAAATGTATGGATCCTCTATTTTTTATGACGAAGTGGTAAAAGCAGTTGAAAAAGAATTACAGGAATATCTAAGTAAAGAAAAGCCTCAAATTTTTGCACAACCTCTACCAATGGAAAGTGATTTGCGTCATCTTGATATGTCAAATCCCGCTGACTACGATTTTCCTTTTGAATTAGGTATTAAGCCTGACATATCGATTGATGCGCTCACAGCAGCAAAGCCAGTATTTTATAAAGTACGTGTAACAACTGATATGGTAAATGAAGAAATAGAAAAGCTCGTTACAAAACATGGGGACATGAAAGATGGTGAAGAGGTTACCGCTACAGAGAATGTATTGAATGTAAAATTTGAAGAAGGCGATGCAGAAGGAAATCCTTTGCCAGATGCTGTTTCGAAAGATAACTCTATCCTGGTAAAATATTTTGCTGAAGATTTTCGCTCACAGATTTATGGTAAGAAGAAAGATAACTTTGTTGTTCTACAATTAAAAAATGCATTTCCAGAAAAAGAAAGAGAATGGATTCTTTCTGACCTGGGGCTGAATAAAGATGATCCTTCATCCCTTGAAAAATATTTTAAAATGACTATTACCAAAATTGGTTTGGTCGAAAAAAAAGAGCTTAATGAAGAATTTTTTAACCAGGTTTTCCCTGCTAAGGAAATAAAGACAGAAGAAGATTTTCGCAAAGCCCTTCTTGAAGAAATGCAACAACAATGGGATAGCGCAAGTCGCGGTCAAATGCATGACCAGCTATATCATATTTTATTGGATGCTCCTTTACAATTGCCAAACGAATTTTTAAAACGATGGATTGCTGTTGGTGGAGAAAAGAAAAAAACTACTGAAGAGGTTGAAGAAGAATATCCTTCTTTCACTAATCAATTAAAATGGACTTTAATAAGTGATAAAATCTTAAATGAGAATAAGATTGATGTAACAGAGTTGGAATTAAAAGATAATATGAGGGTTGAAATTATGCGTTATTTCGCCCAAATGAATTTAGGAGAAGATACTCAATGGATTGACGGCTATATTGACCGCATGATGAAAGACGAAAAGCAAGTTGACAGTAGCTATAGAAAAATCATAACTGAAAAGCTTTTCAATTGGCTTGAGACACAGGTAACTCCTGTTGAAAAAGATGCTACTCCTGAAGAACTTTTGGCAAGGCAGCATCATCATTGATGGTCAGCTTTTAGATATGAGCTTTTAGATGTCAGAACTTTTGCAGTATTAATTCTCCATAATTAAAGGATTAAATTATTGACCTTACATGTTGAGTAAATTAGTCTAGCGCATAATACCTATTTATTCTTTTTTATTCCCAATTCTCAATCCCCATGCCCTTTTGTCTTATTTTTTTTGTAGCATAATATTTGGAACTTCATGGCGGCGAAATTGTAATTACAAAAACATTATTTATGAATATCGGAAAAGAATTTGAAAAATATGCTGTTAAGCACAAGGGCATTAGCAGTAATACCTTGCACGGATATATAAATCATAACATAACTAACTTAACTCCTAATATTATTGAAGAAAGGCCTATGAATGTCGCCGTGATGGACGTTTATAGCCGCTTGATGATGGATAGGATCATTTTTCTTGGCTATCCGGTAAATGATGAAGTTGCTAACATTATTACTGCACAGCTTTTGTTTTTGGAAAGTACGGATAGAACAAGAGATGTTCAATTATATATCAACTCTCCCGGGGGCGGCGTATATGCGGGTCTTGGCTTGTATGATACCATGCAATTTGTATCACCTGATATTGCAACAATTTGTACTGGAATGGCGGCAAGTATGGCAGCAGTACTAATGTGTGCAGGTGCCGCGGGTAAAAGAAGTGCCTTAAAACATTCAAGAATTATGATGCACCAACCCAGTGCCGGAGCGGCGGGCCAGGCTTCAGATGTAGAGATAACTGTAAATGAAGTAAGAAAAGTAAAGCGTGAATTGTATGAAATACTAAGTAATCACACAGGGCAAACAATAGAAAAAGTTACAAAGGATAGCAACCGTGATTTTTGGATGACTGCCGATGAAGCAAAGGATTATGGCCTGATAGATGAAGTATTAGTTACAAATTCAAAAAAGACAAAAAAATAAAGATCATTTAAATGAAACAGATGAATTTATCTAAAAAAATTACAACCCGTTTTGCGGAAGAAGAAGAGCCTGAGAAATCATTGCCCGAAAACCCGATGGAAAAAATGATGGGCGGGATGATGTTTGATAAAAAATTCATAGAACAAAGAAAAATTTTTCTATGGGGTCCCGTGGATGATAAAAGTGCGAAGGATATTACCAATCGGCTTTTATATCTTGAGGCAGAAAATCCCGGGAAAGAAATTACTTTTTATATCAACAGCCCGGGAGGTATTATTACGAGCGGAATGGTTATTTATGATACTATGAAGATGATTACATCGCCCGTGAGCACTGTCTGTATGGGTATGGCAGCAAGTATGGGCAGCATATTATTAAGTGGCGGAGAAAAAGGAAAGAGATTTATTTTCCCGCACGGAGAGGTAATGATCCATCAACCCAGTGGTGGCGGGCAGGGAACAAGTGCCGATCTTGAAATAATCGCTGTGCAAATTTTGAAAGCAAAACAATTAGGAGCAAAAATACTTGCCGATAATTGTGGGCAGACTTATGATAAGGTGATGGAAGATTTCGATAGGGATTATTGGATGGATGCTAAAGAAAGTAAGAAGTATGGTATTGTTGATAGCATTCTCGACAAGTTTTAACGCAACATTTCAATCTATTTAAGTGTCATTAGAACATTCTTCGCTCAAAGTGTGAATTTTCGTTTAAAAAGTTGTAATTTATCAACAAAACTCGGCAAATCTAGAAACTAATATTAAGCATGGCTAAACAACAAACTTTGCATTGCTCATTTTGCGGAAGAAACCGTGATGAAGTAAAAATTCTCATTGCCGGGCAGGAAGGTCATATTTGTGAAAACTGTGTGGAACATGCTCAGGAAATAATTACTCAAGAAATTTTCCCCACGCCTGAAAAAAATACACATTCTTCTAATTATAAACTTTCAGTGAAAAAACCTGTAGAGCTGAAGAAATTTCTTGACGAATATGTAATTGGACAGGATGATGCAAAAAAGGTCCTTGCTGTAGCTGTATATAATCATTACAAAAGGCTTAATCAAAAAATAGATAGTGATGTTGAAATAGAAAAAAGCAATATAATAATGGTGGGCGAGACAGGTACAGGTAAAACCCTTCTTGCTAAAACAATTGCCCGCATCCTAAATGTTCCCTTTGCTATTGTGGATGCTACGGTATTTACCGAAGCGGGCTATGTAGGTGAGGATGTAGAAAGCATTTTAAGCAGGCTGCTGCAAGTTTGCAATTTTGATATAAATGCTGCGCAAAAAGG